>CAILQO010000095.1 GCA_903836285.1 uncultured Chloroflexota bacterium | reverse complement strand
GCCGTGCCACCGCCCCAACCCGGGGCTGCAGTGAGCGGGTGCCGTGGCTGGCGACTCGCGGTTCATCGTGGCGCTGAAAGGGTACCGGCCCCGGGGTGCACCGGACCTTCCGCCATTCCTAGCCTCAGGCGAGCGTGACTACGAACTTACCTGGCAGCCGTGACCGAGCGACCGATCGCATCCACGACCGCGGCCACGTCGGCCTCAGGAAGCTCCGGGTACATCGGCAATGACATGATCTCGCGAGCCGCCTGCTCCGTTATCGGGAGAGAACCTTCGGCGTAACCGTGGTCGAGGTACGCCGGCTGCCGGTGAACCGGCATCGGGTAGTGAACGTGCGTTCCGATCCTCAATGCGGCGAGGTCGGCGACGATCTGATCGCGCCTCGGATGGCGCACCACGTATAAGTGGAAGACATGCGTTGAGCTTGGGTCACGGTGCGGGACTTGCAGGCCGTCGATGCCCGCCAGTGCGCTGTCGTACATAGCCGCGAGGCGCCCACGCGCGGCATTCGCGGCGTCAAGGTGGCGCAAGCGCACGCTCAAGATCGCCGCCTGGATCTCGTCCAGTCGTGAATTGATCCCCCGAACCTCGGAGACGTATCGCCGCCCAGGCTCCCACCCGTAGTTGCGCACCATCGCCGCGGTGCGCGCGACCTCCGGATCAGACGTGACCACCGCGCCGCCGTCTCCGAACGCCCCGAGGTTCTTGGTTGGGTAGAAGCTGAACGCGGCGGCGTCTCCAATCGTGCCGGTCATCCGACCTTCCCATTTGGCACCGTGGGACTGCGCGCAGTCTTCCACCACCTTCAGCCGGTGCGCCTTGGCGAGGTCCATGATGGCGCCCATGGGTGCAGACTGCCCGTACAAGTGCACCGGCACGATGGCTCGGGTACGTCCGGTGACCCGGCGCGCCGCGTCGGCCGGATCCATCACGTACGTATGCGGGTCGATGTCGCAGAAGACCGGCGTCGCGCCAGTGGCGGAGATTGCCACGGCGGTTGCGACCGCCGTATGTGCGACAGTCAGTACCTCGTCGCCGGCGCCGATCCCGAGCGCGCGCAACGCGAGGACCAACGCGTCGTACCCGGAATTGCACCCGATCGCGTGGGGCACACCGAGGTAGGCGGCGAACTCGCGTTCGAATGCTTCCCCCTGGGCGCCCAAGATGAACCACGAGGCGTCGAGTACCCCGCGTATGGCGCCATCGATCTCGTCTCGATGTGCTTGGTAGCCCGGGCCGGTCAGGTTAAACGCGATTGGTCGCATCGTTGGGCTCCTGCTATTTGTTGGGTTGGCGACCCGCTTGCGCTTCGACGAACTTAGGATCGTGAGTGCGGACACGGCATGCGGGTCGTGAAGCGGTCGGCAAGCACGAGGCACCGGAGACTCCATGTGGTGTCGCGGGTTCGGGTGGTGCTCAGGTCGCCTGAAGTACACCCGCCTGTTGCGCGGCCACGTCGGATGCATTCCAGTACCGGTCGCGGTGGCGGCGGTAATACTCAACCGTACGGTGAAGTCCGTCACGAAGTGAGGTCACCGGGTGCCACCCAAGCGCAGACGAAATCCGGGTGTGGTCGAGTGCGATCACGCCGGGGTCGATCGCACGGCGCTCAGGAGGTAACTCCGTCAGCTCGATTGACCCGCCACCGGCGACCTCGATCAACAGGTCAGCGAGCGCGCGGTGCGACATCGGCTCACCGCCGAGGTTGAATGTCGGGCTTTCCGTGGACGCATTGGCTGCCGCGAGCAACATCGCCTCGACGCAATCATCGATGAATGTGTAGTCCCGCCCTTGGGACCCGCCCATCACTTGCAGGGGGAGGCCATCGATGACGCGCCGGATCCAGTACGAGATAAAGGCGTAGCGCCCCGTCTCGTCCTTCATCATCTGGCGCGGACCGTACGTGTTGGTCAGCCGGAGGCAGGTCGATCTTATGGCGTGGGCCGCGGCGTACACCCGGTGGTAGTGCTCACCCGCGAGGTTCGACACGGCGTTGCAGTCGATTGGCTGCAACGGGTGCGCCTCGTCGACCGGCAGGTATCGCGGACGTCCGTACACCTGACGGGTGCTCGCGTACAGGATCCGGGCATCTCGATTCGCACGCCGGCAGGCCTCCAGCACATTCACGGGGCCCTCGGTGTTGACCCGCAGGTCATCGATCGGCGCCTCCATGCTCTCGAGGTGCCCGATCTGCCCGGCAAGGTTGAAGATGAAGGCCTGCCCGCGGACCAGGTACTCCATGGCGTGCGGGTCGCGCACATCCGCGACGTTCACGTGGATGCGATCGCGTATCCCGGCGACATTGAAAAAGTTGCCGCCGTAGGCCGGTATGAGCGAATCGACTACGAGGACCCGCGCTCCGAGTTCGACGAGACGGATTGCCAAGTTGCTTCCAATGAACCCAAGCCCGCCGGCCACCATGCAGCGTTGGCCAGAGTACGCCCCCGTCAGGGCAATTGTTCGTGGGGAGCCGGCAGCAGCGGCGGTCATCTTGGGCAGAACGAGCGGCGCACCTCGCCGGGCACCCGCCGACACGCGCCCCTAGCGACCAACCGGTCGCGGCGAACCGACCGGCAGGGGTTGGGGCAGCGGCGACGGTACTCCGGAACCGCCCTGCACCCGAAGCCACCACCACAGCTTCGCCAAGCTGATGATGACCTTGACGATCCGTCCAAGCCGGAAAAATTGTGAAACGCCGTACGCTCGATGAAAGTGGTCGACCGGCACCTCGACGGTCCGGAACCCGTTCATCTGCACCTTCGTCATCAGCTCAAGTGCAATCGCGCCGCTGTTCTGCGTCAGGACGATGCGATCGAACACATGTCGCTTGATCAGGCGGAAGTCGCAGTCAACGTCATGGACATCAAAGCGGAACACAAAGCGCATCAAGTGGTGGTACGCAAACGAAATGAAGCGCCGATGGGCCGGGTCGCGGCGAGTGATCTTGTTCCCCATCACTACGTCGACCCGGCGACCGGAGGCCTCCTCGGCCTCCAGCGCCGCATACAGACTCCGCAACTCACGCACGTCGTACTGGCCGTCGCCGTCGGTGTAAAAGATAAAGTCGTACTTGCAGGCTGCGAACCCGGCCCGCAGCGCACCGCCGTAGTCGAGAGCCTCGGCGAAGCGGATGATCCGTACTCGCCCGCGGTCGCGCGGGTCAACGCCATCCTCACCGTAGAGGCGCTCAAGCTCGTCGAGGACGTCCCAGGCGTAATCGGTACTGCCGTTCTCCACGACAATCACCTCGTACTCCGAAGCGAGTTCGCGCAGGACGACCAGTGCCTCCATGACCATCGAGGCGATGGTCCCGGCATCGTTGAAGCACGGAAAGAACGCAGATATCGGCCGTCTCACGGACACGCCCACGAGTATACCCCTCATCTGGCTGCGGATCGATACGCGATTGCAACCAGCGTTGCGGTTGTCCCGGCGCTGCGCCCGGGGCCGTAGCCTGAGCGCATCTGGCGGGAAACGATCCCCTCAGTTCCCCACGAGGGCCGATTAATGGAACCGAGTGCTGATGGTTCGGTGACGGATGTTACGGGCATCGAAGTCGGCTGCTGGTCCGACCACGGGCGCGCCACCGGTTGCACAGTTGTCCTGTGCCGAGACGGTGCGGTCGCAGCGGTCGACATCCGGGGAGGCGCTCCCGGAACGCGGGAAACCGACTTACTCGCCCCCGGGATGCTGGTGGAACGGGTCCACGCCATCGTCCTCGCCGGCGGGAGCGCATTCGGCCTTGCCGCCGCTCACGGGGCGATGCGGTGGCTAGCGGCGAGAGGCCATGGGTTCCCGGCTGGCCCCGGCGACCGCGTGGTGCCAATCGTCCCGGCGGCGGTGATCTTCGACCGAGCCGTCGGCGACCCGGACGCTTTCCCGGGAGAGCCGGAGGGCATGGCCGCGTGCGACTCACGCTCACTCGACGTGCCGGAGGGCAGGCACGGCGCAGGAACAGGTTGCACGATCGCAAAACTCGGCGTAGTTGGTCCGCCGATTCCCGGTGGGCAGGGTACGGCGTCGACGACGCTGCACGCATCGCTCGGCGGGCACCGGGTCGGCGCATTGATGGTCGTGAACGCCGCCGGCTCATTGCGGGTACCGGACGCCACGGAGAGGCGTGACTCGTGGTACTCCCGCGGGACGGGCGGTCAGTCGTCACCACTGGCCAACACGACCATCGGGGTGGTCGCGACGTCGGCGCCGCTGGGGCGGGACGGGGCGACGCGCGTCGCGGCAATGGCGCACGACGGTATTGCCCGGGCCCTCGATCCGGTCCACACCCCGTTCGACGGCGACGCAATCTTCGTGCTCTCGACCGCAAGGGCAGGAATCACCCCAGTAGGTGCCGCGACCGTCGCCGCGATTGGCGCCGCGGCGGCACACGCGACTGAACTTGCGATCCGCCGGGGCGTCTTGCTCGGCCAAGGTGAGCTCTCCCCGGTGACTCGGGCTCTGTGACAATCTGAATCATGTCTGGAAGCCGTTCCGCGTCACTCGTTCGTCCGTCGGTTGAGGTACTCAACGCATATGTGCCCGGCGAGCAGCCTCAGGGCGACGGGTGGATCAAGCTCAACACGAACGAGAACTGGTTCGTAGCGCCGTCCGTGCTCGCCTCGGTTGCGAAGGCTGCCACGGCTTACCTTCGCCGCTACCCTGACCCAGTCTTCAGTGAACTGCGTGCCCGCCTTGAGGCTCGGTACGGCGTGCCTGCATCTCAGATCATTTGCGGCAACGGTTCTGACGAGATTCTCACCCTCCTGATCCGCGCGTGCGCTGGCGAAGGCGACCGAATTGCGTTCGGCGAACCGTCGTATTCGCTATACGAGACGCTCGCTCAGATCCAAAACGCCGCACCCGTAGGCGTGCCGATGGGCGAGGCTTGGGAGCTGCCCGTCGATGGCCTCATCGCTGTCGGTGCTCCGCTCACCTTGGTCACGACCCCTCATGCCCCCAGTGGGACACCGTTTGCGCTTGCCGACCTTGAAAGGGTTGCTGCTGGCCTGTCCGGTGTCGTTGCGTTCGACGAGGCGTACGTCGATTTCGGGGGAAAGTCGGCACTTGAGTTCCTCGACCGGCACCCGAACGTCGTGGTCGTCCGCACGATGTCAAAGGCGTTCGGGTTGGCGGGCGTGCGACTTGGGTACGCCTTCGGGTCGGCGCATGTGATCGATTCCCTGTACAAGATCAAGGACAGCTACAACGTTGACCTCCTGACCCAAGTGGCCGGCTGCGCCGCATTGGATGCGTGGGATGAGTACGCGGCGGTCAACCTCGAGACTGCGGCTCGGCGCGATCGCGTGGCCGACGCGTTGCGCGGGCGGTTCGGGTGGCACGTGTGGCCGTCAGCCACGAACTTCGTCCTCGCGACCCCATTGGATGCCGACGCGGTCGTCATTGCCCGACGGCTCAAGACAGAGAGAATCCTCGTCCGCCACTTCGGCCAGGAGCGACTGAACCGGTCACTTCGGATCAGTATCGGGTCGGAACCTGAGATGAACCGGTTCCTTGACGTACTGGAACAGGTGGTCGGCTAAGGCACGCGCCGGACGGAATTCCGAGCCGGGACCGGTACACTCCCGTACCGCGCACGGGGGCGGTTGCGCCTCACATGCGCGTTCCATTTTCCGGCGAGGCGTGCGAACTGCGTGCGACGAGCGGGATCGGATCGTTCACCCGGGGGGGAGACATCGTGGATTTAATGTGGATCGTGCCCGCGGCCGGCATCCTTGCTGTTGTCGTTGCGGCCTACCTCGCTTGGGACGTCCTCGGACGTGACCAAGGCCCGGAGGAGATGCAGGAAGTCGCCGGGACCATCTACGAGGGTGCCGTGGCGTTCCTGAACCGGCAATATCGCACGATCGCTCTCTTGTCAGTCGTCGGTGCGATCGGCATCTCCGCTCTCCTCGGGTTCATCAAGGGAGGGTCGGAAGGCGCGGCAGTCGCCTGGCACACCGGCATCGCGTTCGTGATCGGTGCCGTTTGCTCGGGAATCGCCGGCTTGGTTGGCATGTTCATTGCGGTCAAGGCGAACCTGCGGACCGCCGCAGCAGCGCGGACCTCGCTTGGCGACGCATTGACGATTGCGCTCCGCGGAGGTGCAGTCTCCGGGTTGCTCGTCGTCGCGATGTCGCTGCTCGGCGTCTATGGCTTGTTCGAGGCGTTCCGCGCGATCGAAGTGGCGAACGGGGCGGCCGACCCGCTCCGGAACGCGCCCTCAATGATTGTTGGTTTCGGGTTCGGCGCAAGTTTCGTCGCACTCTTCGCACAGCTTGGCGGCGGCATTTACACCAAGGCAGCCGATGTCGGTGCTGACCTTGTTGGCAAGGTCGAGGCCGGCATCCCCGAGGACGACCCGCGCAATCCTGCGGTGATCGCGGACTTGGTCGGCGACAACGTGGGCGATTGCGCAGGGCGCGGCGCTGACCTCTTCGAGTCAACCGCCGCCGAGAACATAGGCGCCATGATCCTCGGGGTCACCATCTATGGCCTGACGAAGAACCCGGCCTACATCTTCTTCCCACTTGTTGTGCGCGCCTTCGGCCTGCTGGCTTCGATCGTTGGCATCTTTTCGATCCGCACCGGTGGCGTGGTGAACACCGACGGCGGTCGCAGCGCACAGGCCGCGCTGGACGTCGGCTACTGGGTGACCGCCGGCCTATCGGTCGTCGGCATGTACATCGCGACCGTCGCGATGTTTGGCACGACCACGCTCTTCTGGGCGGGCCTCGTGGGCATCCTCACGAGTGTCGTCTTCGTCTACATCACCCAGTACTACACCGCCGGCAGCTGGCGACCTGTGCAGCTCATTGCAGACGCATCGAGAACCGGCCCGGCCACGAACATTATTGCCGGGTTCGCCGTCGCCCTCGAGAACACCGCGGCGCCAACAATTGCCATCTCCATCGCGTTGTTCGCGTCGTACCAGATCGGTGTTTTGGCAGGTCCGGAGCTCGGTCTGGGCGCGGACACGGCGGCGGCAGGCATTTACGGCACCGCCATCGCCACCATGGGCATGTTGATGAGCGCCGGGTACATCCTCGCGATGGACACCTTCGGACCG
>CAILQO010000094.1 GCA_903836285.1 uncultured Chloroflexota bacterium | reverse complement strand
GGATCGCCTCCTCCCGGCGACTACGCGCCACTCGAGATGCTGACGATGCGGCGATCTTGGATGTCGCCAGGCTCGCAGGGTCGACGCTCGACGTTGAGTCGATGCTTGAGCGTGCGACTCAGCTCGTCGCTCGCCTCACGGGCGCCGATCGTGCAAGCATCTTTCTCCTCGACCGATCAGGTGAACGCCTGCTGCCTGCAGCCATCGTCGGGATGGGCGATGAGTATTCGAGCCGGTGGAAGCTGCGCCCGTTGCAGGTCGCCGATGAGCCTCTGAGCCGCGAGGCGATCGAGACCGGACGCGTGGTCGTCGTCGACGACGCACGCAACGATCCGCGCACCGACAAGGGCATGGTCGCATTCTTCGGTGACCGGAGCATCATGGTCGCCCCACTTGTCACAACCTCGCGAGCTGGTGAACGGACCCTTGGCACATTGTTCGCGAACCACGTTCGTGCCCTTCACCGGTTCAGCCAGCGAGACGTCGACCTAATGGAGTCGGTGGCCGCGCAGGTCGCCATCTCACTGGAGAACGCACGCCTTACCGGGGTAACCCGTCGGCTTGCGGCACAGCTCCGAAGGTCATTCCAGGTGGCGGGCGACACGCTCGCGGGCGCAACCGCGGAAGACGCCGACCTCCGGACCACTTTGCAACGGCTTCTTGACATGGCGGTGGAGGTGATCGACGCGGACGGCGGACGTATTGAAGTTCGCGATGACCTAGCGCGGGGAAGCCACGTCGTCGCCCGATCGAACCGCGCACACGGCGACCGCGCAGCCACGGATGACGGTGGTGATGCCACCTCCACGGCAGACCCTTCAATCGATCACGATGACCCGCTGCCCGAGGATGTTTACGGGTACGAGACCGTGCCGATCCCCGGCCTTGCGGAACGCGGGCCCCGGAACAGGATCCACGCGGCTGGTGATTCCCCGAAATTCCGACGTCGGGCACCACACCGCCAACATGCGTCTGACGATGACATGGCGCATGTGGGCGCAACACCCGTTGACCGAGCTCCCGACGGAGTCATTTCACTCCCTCTGGGCACCATCGTCACTTGGCGACGAGACGCCCCTTTCGGTAGCTCGGCCCGCGCCCTGCTCGCGTCGATTGCGTCATACGCTGGAGTTGCAATTGAACAGCGACGTTTGGCGCACGGGGTCTCCGAGGAACGAGCGCGAAGGGAAGTCGCGGAACGCACTCGCGCTGAATTTATCTCGATGGTCACCCACGAGTTACGTACACCGCTCGCATTGATCAAGGGATATGTGTCGACCCTACGGCGCGCGGACATCGACCTGCCGGGGTCGACAATCCGGCGGTTTCAGGACGGCATCGGCGACGCGGCTGACCGACTCGCGCGTCTCGTCGACAATCTGCTCACCACGTCGGCACTAGACTCAGGCCAGTTCATCGTCCGCAAGGGCGACGTGAACCTCAGCTCGCTCGTCCGAAAGGCGACTTCAGAACTCGCAGTGCTAGACCCATCGCGTCCGATCCACGTCGTTGACGGAGGCGACGGCCATGCAATGACCGTGCTCGGCGACGCTGACTTGCTCGCTCAGGTCATCCAGAACCTCGTGGGCAACGCCCACAAGTATTCACTTCGAGGCGAACCTGTCGTTATCGAGATTACTGCACGTCGAGGTTGGGTGCGGATTGCCGTCACCGATACCGGTCCGGGTATCCCGCCGAGTGCGCTGGAACACATCTTCGAGAAGTTCTTCCGCGTGGCGATTGACAACCCCGTCGAGATGGGGCTTCAAGGCAGTGCAGCGGTTGCATCCACTGACGGTCCGGCAGTCGCCGGGGTCTCAGATTCACCGAGTCCCGCTGGGCTCGGCCTCGGGCTGTACATCTGTCGTCAGGTGGTTACGGCGCATCATGGTCGCATCTGGGCAGAGAACGTAGTCCGCTCGAGTACCCAAGGGCTTGAAAGTCTGACCGGCACGCGCTTTATTGTCGACTTGCCTCGCGCCGTATGATCTGGCGGCGGACGTATTCGATTCCGATTTCGGCGCTCGGGAGCGCGTACACACCGCTGCGGGTTTCAATCGGGGGTGCGGGTGAGATGAGCGACAGGATCCCTCACATCGAGGGCAAGGATGAGGACGAGCCGTCAATCGCCGGATCAGACGTGAACGTCGCGTCTGATGTACGTGCCCGCAAGTCGGTCCTGATCATTGAGGACGAACCCGGACTTGCCGAAATAATCGCGATCAACCTGCAAGCGAGCGGCTACGATCCGACCGTCGCTCATGATGGCCTGCAAGCGCTCTACCATCTTGACCGGGCAACGCCCGACGTGATCCTGCTTGACCTCCAGTTGCCCCAAGTCAGTGGATTCCGCTTGATCCAGCTGCTGCGCGGGCGTGAGTCGACGGCGACGGTTCCGGTGATCGTGATGACCGCGCTGAGCTTCCGCGAAGCCGAGGACGTGGTCCGTGCCGGAGCGGATGGGTTCCTGACCAAGCCGTTTGCTCCTGAAGAGGTCGTGGCCCGCGTCGACCACCTCTTCGCGCTGCGAATGCAGAAGAGTGAGGAGTAGCTGGAACAGCACTCATCATTGCTGGGGTCTGTACCCTAGCGCGGTCTGGCACCGTCGCCCCAATTTCCGGATTCCGTCCGGCTGCACCAATTCGTGGGACGCGACGCGAACAAGAGGTATTCCGATGAGCAATGTCACGCGGACCACGATCTCGGGCGTCGTCGGACGAGAAATCCTCGATTCTCGGGGTAACCCCACCGTTGAGGTGGATGTACATGCCTCGAACGGCGCCGTCGGTCGCGCCGCGGTGCCATCTGGGGCATCGACTGGCGCGCACGAGGCCGTCGAGTTGCGCGACGGCGACCGCCACCGCTACGGCGGGAAGGGGGTGCTCAGCGCGGTCGCCCACATCAATGGTGAGATCGCCGCTGCACTTGTGGGCCGGTCGGTCCTTGAACAAGAAGCGATTGACGCCGCCCTCGTGGCCCTCGATGGCACCCACAACAAGGGGCGCCTCGGCGCCAATGCGATCTTGGGCGCATCGCTGGCGGTCGCACGCGCAGGCGCCGGCGCCGTCGGCTTGCCGCTCTACCGATATTTGGGTGGTCCGTCGGCACGAACTCTTCCTGTTCCCATGTGCAACATTCTCAATGGCGGCAAGCACGCGGTTGACAGCACCGACTTCCAGGAGTTCATGGTGATGCCAGTAGGTGCATCGTCGTTCTCAGAAGCGATCCGTTGGTGCACCGAGGTCTATCAGGCACTTAAGAAGGTCCTCCACGATGGGCACTTCTCGACGAACGTCGGCGACGAAGGCGGTTTCGCGCCGTCCCTAGCCACGAACGCAGCTGCACTCGAGTTCATCCTGAAGGCAATTGAGGCTGCTGGATATCGCCCGGGGGAGCAAATCGCTATCGCTCTTGATCCGGCTGCGACGGAGCTCTACCACGATGGACATTACGTTCTCGGAAAGGAAGGGCGCACCCTGTCGTCACCTGAAATGGTCGACTTCTGGGCAGATTGGTGCGCCCGCTATCCGATCGTCTCGATCGAGGATGGTCTCGCGGAAGACGATTGGGACGGGTGGAAGTCCCTGCGAGCAAAGGTTGGTGACAAGGTTCAGCTGGTTGGCGACGATCTGCTGGTCACCAATGTCACCCGTCTGGCCCGAGGCATCACCGAGCGCGCTGCAAATTCAATCCTTATCAAGCTGAACCAGATTGGCTCTCTCTCCGAGACCCTGGCAGCCATCCAGATGGCTAATCGGGCGGGCTGGACGGCCGTCGTGTCGCATCGGTCCGGTGAGACGGAGGACACGACGATCGCAGACTTGGCTGTCGCAACGAATGCTGGCCAGATCAAGACCGGCGCACCGTGTCGAAGCGACCGTGTCGCGAAGTTCAACCAGCTGATCCGGATCGAGCAGGAGCTGGGAGGGCAGGCCGTCTTCCCGGGGCGGAACGCATTCCGCAGCGTTGCGTGACGGGTGGGCATTCGCCGACGGCGACTCGGACCCGTGTTACGTCACGATACGCAACCCCCTGTGTCGCCCCTCGTCACAGGCGAGGAGAGGTCATCAATGCCGTCGATCCAGGAACTGCTGCATTCGTTTATCAAGATCCGGGGCGTCCGCTCCGCGCTTGTGGTGGGTTCTGACGGACTTGTCCTTGAGTCCGCGCTCTCGTCGGAAGGAGAGTCGGTCGACATCGAAGCCGTGGGCGCAGTGGCGGCAAGCGGACTGGTGCCAGGCATTGACCTAGGGCTGCAGACTGGACACGGGAAGCTGACCCAAGCGATCTACGAATACCAAGATGCGATCATCGTTATCGAGGCACTCGGCGACGACGCCGTTCTGGTGATCGTTACCCATCTTCTCGCGAACCTCGGACTCCTTCGCCTTCAGGCGCGGAAGGCACGGCCAGACCTGTCCCGGGCGTTGCGAGGTTAGACCGATCTAAATGGTCCGTGCCAGCATAATTGCAGCGCGGACCAATTGGCGGAGTGCAGGAGCCAAGGCCGAGTCACCCAACACCCGCACTGCGGATGCGTCCGCATTTGGGAGCGGCCATCCCTCGCAGTCGACGGCGGTCTGGAACGGACCCAAGCTCGTCTCCTCGCCATCTCTAAGCACGACGATGCATGACTTGCGATCGCGTGAGTCGTGCCACTCCACCGGAACCGACCCAGTGACCAGATCACACTCGTAGCCCGACAGTCGCTCAAGCAACCTCGCACCATGTAGCGGGTGCACATCCGGGAACGGGTTTTCCCGCGTTCCCGGCACAACCACCGTCAGCCGCCGCCCCCATCCTGCCAGAAAGAGCGCCACTTCGGCGGCGAGCGCCCCGGGACCGCAGACCACGACCCGGCGCCCGATGCCGTACATCTGGTGCAGGTCCCTGCCCAGCACCTCCCCAGCACGCAGGACATTGCGCCCGGATCCCCACCGCACCGGTCGTGCTTCAGGCGGTCGGCCATCGACGGTGACGTCTGCGCTAGGCGGTACGCTCCCGGAAACGACGACGCCGAGGTCGCGCAACCGATCAAACGCCCCCAGCGACGCCCTGCCGAATTCAGCGTTGCCCGGGACCCCCGACCGAAGACCTGTTATTCCGCCAAGCGGATTATGGTCCGGTACGACGGTAACCGAGTGGCCCCGGGACGCCGCAACACGCGCAAACTCGAGGGCAGGCAGTCCCGAGCCGAGGACCGTGACCTTGAGCGGCCGACCCACACCCGTCCCTACATCCGCCTCGTGACCCGCGTCACCGTTTGTGACGCAGCCAACCCTCGGATCGCTGGTTCGGTCAAGGCACGCGAGGCACCCGATGCACGGCACGATTTCGCTGTCGACCCCTGAGCGAACCTTTCCGAGCCACGCTGGATCGGCAATCAAGGCGCGCCCAATCGCAACCGCCTCAACGCCGGGTATCGCAAGCGCCGCTTCAGCGCCGGGTGGCGAGGCGATTCGCCCCGCCATAACGACTGGCACGGAACGACCACCGGCCTTTAGGCGCTCCGTGATCGCGCGTACTTGCGTCGACAGCACTGCCTCACCATTTCCAGCCAGAAGCGGGAGGCTCGGGTCGTCAAATAGTGGGCCGGGCGCGACCTCGATGACGTTTGCGCCAACATCAACGATCGATGCCGCAATCGACGCGGCGAACTCGAACACCTTCGAATCCACCGGCGAGGCTGGGCACGGCACCCGCACGATCACCGGCAGCCCAGACAGTCCGGCGGCGGCCACAACCTCTCGAGCAAGCTGTAGGCGCCCGCTCGGACCGCGCCCGTAGCGGTCGGTCCGTTGGTTCAACTCCCGCCGGAGCGACCGACCCAGGTACGCAGAGCTGTCCAGCGAGAGGTGTAGCGCTGAAAATCCGGCGCGTGCTGCAGCCGAGGCCGCGACTCCGAACGCATGGACGACGTCAGCCAGCTCGATCCGCGACCACGCCGTGAGCGGGCGTGGGTCCGGATGGTCGAGTGAGATGGCCGGCACCGACCCAGCGGCATGGATCGACTCTGCGAGCTCGGCGAACGCGGACCACGCCCCACCAGTCGCAGAAACGAGCGGTCGAAGCCTGTCCGGCAATGGCACCGGCGCGATATACGTCGGCTCAACGACGATCAGCCCGGTCCCCCCTCGGGCGCGCGCCACATACCACGCAATGGTGTCGGCGCCGGGTAGCCCATCGGTGTCGGCTGTGCCGGTCGGCATCGGCGCCATCACCGCACGGTTCGCGAACGTCACCGACCGTCCCTCGCCGGGTGCGGGGGCGACCCACGACGTCAGGATTCGCATCGGCGGTGGCGCCGGTACAGGTCCTCGCGCAGCCGCTTCCGAGATAGCGCGGGTCACCTCGGCCATCCGAGCGAGGCCTGGCAATTCAATCCCAAATGACCTCGTCAATGAAGTCTCCCCTTTGGGGTGATTGCCCCGTGCCAAGTATCCCGGGATGGTCGGCACGTTGGGACGACCTGTGCTTCCGCCAACCGACGTCACGACCGACATCGCCTTCGATCGGCGCTTGCCCTATCGTGACGACACCATGAGCAAGATCATTCAAGACAGCGTCATCGGCGCCATCGGAGCCACACCACTCGTTGCCCTCGACCGCCTCGCAGCCGGGCTCCCGGGGCGTGTCGTCGCCAAACTTGAGTTCTATGGGCCGGGCGCAAGCGTGAAGGATCGCGTCGCCCGTGCCGTCATCGACGACGCCGAGGCGCGAGGCATTCTCAAACCCGGCGGCACGGTTGTGGAGCTGACGAGCGGTAACATGGGTACCGGCCTCGCCGTCGTGTGTGCCGTGCGTGGCTACCGGATGATCGCCGTCATGTCGGCCGGAAACTCAATCGAACGCCGACGGATGCTCGAGGCACTGGGCGCCGAGGTTGCCCTCGTGCCGCAGGCGCCCGGATCAGTCCCCGGCAAGGTCTCAGGTCCGGACCTCGACCTCGTCGAGATCCGCACGCGTGAACTCGTCGCGGAATTGGGTGCCTATCGGCCCGACCAGTTCAACAATCCCGCCGCCGTCCGTGCCCACGAAGAGACGACGGGCGTCGAGATCTGGGAACAGACCAACGGGCAGGTCGGCGCGTTTGTCGCTTCGGTCGGCGCGGCCGGAACCTTTCTCGGCACCTCACGTGCCCTCAAGGCGCGCAATCCAGCAATCGCCTGCTATCCCGTAGAACCGGTGACCGCGAGGTTCATTGCAGCCGGCGCCGCGGGCGTCACGAACCCCGGACACAAGATCCAAGGGACCGGATATGTGATGGTGCCGCCGCTTTGGCAGGCCGAACTGGTCGACGGGTTCCTGTCCGTTTCTGACGACGAAGCCGTCGCTACTTCGCGCAGCCTCGCGACGCGAGAGGGGATCTTTGCCGGCTTCAGCGCAGGCGCAAACGTCTTCGCGGCGCTACAGGTCGCGGCCACTTGTGCGCCGGGAATGATCGTCGCCACGATCGCCTGCGACACCGGGCTGAAGTACCTCAGTACCGACCTTTGGCCGGAATAGGGACACCACTGCACTCGAAGTCAAGTGAAAATAACGATTGTCCGTCAGCTGATGCCGACGACTGGATGTGGTTTGACGTCTTGAGACCATGGGGGTATGCTCCTACTGCGTTATGGTCCATCAGTGCCGAGAGGATACACATGGATAATTCGCGGGTAATCCGGCGCTGCTCGCCCTCTGGTGAGCAGTGACCCTCGATAGTGGAGGAACGAATGGCGCTCTACCTATATCAGGCGTCCTACACTTCGGAATCGGTCGCAGCCCAGATCAAGCATCCGCAGGATCGTCTTGCGTACGTAAACACCATGATGCAGGGACGTGGCGTTACGTTGGTCTCGGGCGGTTACTCGATGGGCGAGTACGACGTTGTAGCGATCTGCGAAGCCGACGATGACGAAACGATGGCTGCGTTCGCGCTTGCGTTAGCAGCTGGTGGAGCCATTCGCGCCGCCAGAACAACCAAGTTGCTGGACGGCCACCAGTGGATCTCTGCGCTTGCCAAGGCAGGCGACATTGCAGGGACCTACAAGCCAGCACGCTAGAAGTCTCGAGGCGCAGCTCGAGTCGGCGTGGCGCCAGTCTGCTGATAATCTCCAGCGTGGCGCCACCCCGTTTCCGACGCAACGGCCAGCCGGCGGGTGAACGCGATGCGGAACCCGGTTTTGCTCGTGGCCTCGCGATGCGCGAGGCGGTCCCCGCCCATTTGCGCGAGCTCGACGCCGTTCTTGGTGTTGCCACGACCGGCACGGTGCTGCGTGCGACCTCTGGCTACTACGACGTCGCGCCTGACGATCGCGAGGTGGCCGCGGCGCCTGCGTATCGATGCCGCGTGCGCGACCGCATGCGCAAAGACTTGGTGTTCTCGGAGTCCGGCGCCCACGCCAAGCGTGTTGACGCCGTTCGTCGGCGAAACATCGTCGAACCGATCGTCGCCGGCGACCGCGTGCGCTTCCGTGCGTCACCCGTCTCGGGCGCCGTCATGCCCGAGGGGATCATTGACGAGTGTCTCCCTCGCACGCGCGCACTCACCCGTCAGGCCGTTACCGACGGCAAGGTGCCTGTCGGACAAACTCTCGTCGCCAACCTTGACCAGATCATCGTGGTCACGTCAGCCGGAGAACCGGGTCCGCGGTGGGGCTTCGTCGACCGCGTCCTCGCATCGTGCGCCGCGACCGGCTTCGATGCGCGCGTCTGCCTCAACAAGGTCGACTTCGGAATCGACGAGGACATGGTTGCGGAGGCAGCTTGGTTCGCTCGCGCCGGCTACCCAGTGCACCTGACAAGCGCCGTTACGGGAGAGGGCATTGAGGAGTTGCGTTCAGCGACCGCTGGGCGACTCTCGGCCTTTGCCGGCACGTCCGGAGTCGGGAAGAGCAGTCTGCTCAACGCGATTGAACCAGGACTCGGTGCGCGTGTTGGAGCAATAAGCCGGTCGACCGGCAAGGGAACGCACACTACCCGCTTTGCCCAAGTCTTCCCATTGGCGGGCGGCGGGTTCCTCGCCGACACGCCGGGCCTGCGCCAGTTGGCACTCTGGGACGTCTCAGACTCAGACCTCGACCGACTCTTCCCGGAGTTCGCGCCGTACCTTGGCAGGTGTCGCTTCGGAAACTGTGCGCATGTGACCGACGAGGGGTGCGCGGTCCGAATCGCCGCCGAGGCCGAGGAGATCAACCCTCGACGGTACCTGAGTTACGTCAAGTTATTCACGGACGGCTAGTCACGAAGGCGCCCGCTACCTGTCGCCTAGCCCGACGCGCCGACCGTTCTTGAAGGTCGGGCATCCGACGTGTTCGCTCTCGACCGTGGCATGAGGTACGTGCATGGACACGCCGACACTTGGCACGCCTAACCAGTCCGGGCGCAACCGCCTTCGTGTCGGTGTCATTTTCGGCGGGAAAAGTGCCGAACACGACGTGAGCCTCATGTCGGCGTCCAGCGTCCTGCGGGCACTTGACCCAAATCGCTTCGACGTCTTCCCGATCGCAGTTTCGCGCGAAGGTGTATGGCTACCGCCTCCGGCTGCCATCGGCATGCTCCCAAGCGGGGATTATCCGCCGCTTCAGACATCGGAAATCGTTCCGACCGAAGCCTCGCCAAACGCCTTTCTGCGAGACGTCGATGTTGTCTTCCCGGTTCTGCATGGACCGATGGGAGAGGACGGGACGATTCAGGGGCTTCTCGACCTAGCTGACATCCCGTACGTCGGATCTGGCGTCCTCGGATCTGCCCTCGGTATGGAGAAGGTGCGCGCGAAGCAGATGCTTCGCTACCACGACCTGCCAGTGACGGACTGGGTGAGTATCCACCGGCACGAGTGGCGCGCCGACCGAACCGAAATGCTCGAGATTGCCAGCACGTTCGGCTTCCCGTGCTTCGTGAAACCCTCTGCCCTCGGGTCCAGTGTCGGCGTCACAAAGGTGAAGTCAGCGCAGGAGATGCCCGGTGCCCT
>CAILQO010000093.1 GCA_903836285.1 uncultured Chloroflexota bacterium | reverse complement strand
CGGGTGCCACTCCGCAAGATGGGGTGGTGGTGGCGTTGAGTGGCACGCCGCACCTGTGGGTGGCCGACGGGGGCACCCTGCACTGGGCAGGCGACACCCGGGCGCTGGCGAATCGGGTGGTGGCATGGGGGTCCCGGATTGAAGTGTCGCTGGCCGACCTCCGGCAGATGGCCATCGGCGACCCGTGGCTATCGACCGGGCTAGTCAAGGAGGGCGACCGAATATCGCTCGCCAAGTGGGAGTCGAGCGCCAGCTCGCCATCCTTGTTACACATTCAAGCGATCGCTGACGTCGAGACCTTCGGCATCAACGGCACCAACTACGGCCGGATGGTCATCGACGGCGGGGACTGGGAGCGACAGACCGGCTTCCGTCTCGCGACAGTCGCGAGGGGCACGCTTGACCCGGCAGTCCCGGACGGCGCTTCACCTGCGACACCAGTTGCGGCTCCGACCGTCGCCCCCATCCAGGCGCAGGCAGCGAACGCCCTTCCTGCCGTGGTGCCGTCAACGAGGCCGAGCGATCGCGACCTGAACGTCCAAGTCACCAGCGTTACCGGCATTTCACCTGCTTTCCCCCAAGTCACGGTTCGCGCCTGCAATCAGTCCCGCTCGTTCGAGGCGGTTGATATTCATGTGCAGTTCTCGTTCTGGGATCCGAAGTGGAGCCTCGGCCTGCCGACGCTTGACTCGGGTTCGGCTTTCATCGGCACGGTCGGCACGGGTGATTGCCGCTCAGTCACCGCGCCACTCGCCGCCCTGCAGTCATGGACGTCGATCACCGTCCGTTCGGTCAACGGGTCGTGGCGGGCGGTTGGCACGACGGCCGGAGGGTCACAACCAGCCGCATCGGGTGAGGCCTGCACCTACGCCAGGAACGCGTTCCAGATGTGGGGCGTCGCGACCCCGGCGACGTTGCACATCCTAGGCCGGATCTGCGGAAACGCCTCGCCGCCCGTCCCCGACCCGATGGGTTGCGCCCGCCTGCTGGAAGCGTCCTGGACGTACGGAATCGGGGGATCCATGGCGAGCGCCATGCGAACGGCCTGCGGGACATAGACACACCGACCCTGGGCGGGCGAGGATGCCCGCGGTCCATGGCGCGTGCCCGGCTATCACCCCGTGGTGGCATGGCTTGATTTCTGGTGGGGGCGACGATGAGCATTCCAAGTCGTGACGGCGCGCGTCCGGCCACTCGCTCCGAGCGGAGGATCCAGTGATCGCCACCCACCCGACCACCATCCCGCCCGTGACGGCGCTTGAGGTACGCGACCGCCTCGTGGAGGCGTTGCGACTCGACCTCGTTGGCCCAACCACCGGCGACGCCCTCGCCACCGAGCGGCTGCTGCCCCGTGAACGCCCCTCGACGTGGTACGTCACCGGCTTCCTCGCGCCGGTCGACGGGGCGGACGCCGCCATCGCCGAACCCACCGCCGACGAGGACGACGGACCGCGCGAGGCCACCGAACACCTGCCGCCACCCGACGACGGCGCCGACGAACCTGCCCCGCCACGGCGGCGCTACCTGCCGTCCTCGATGGGCCTGAGCGTCTT
>CAILQO010000092.1 GCA_903836285.1 uncultured Chloroflexota bacterium | reverse complement strand
CAGCCGGCTTGCTGACGGTAGGCAGCGTCCATGGCGCGCAGGCCCTTGTCGATGATCGCTGCGCGGATGACATCGCGCGCAGCCTTGTCAAGGGTTGCGTGAAGCCAGTCGTAGCCCAAGGCCATGGCAGCGGTTGTCTCGGCCACGTCGAGGAAGTACGCTGGGTTCCAGTCAGGCGCATCAGCGAGGGCGCGCATCTCCTCGGTGGCGCGCATCGACCAGCGAAGGTCGCCATCGATCACGTGCAACAGTGACAAGCACGAGATGCGATCGATCGTGCGTCGGATCCCGGGTACCGGCCGAGGCGCGGTTGATGCCCGGCCGCTGACCGGGATGTCGAGCAGCCGTTGGCCGACTTGTGCGAGGCGCGTGAATTGGGACCGGGCGGTTGCGTCGCTGGCGACCAACGCACGCAACGATGCAACGTGCGTCGACGTCAAAACGAGACGCGGGCGGTCCGGTCGGAGCACTGCCAGGAACTCTGCGAGTGGCGGCAGGTTCTCAAGCTCGCCAGAGGCTGGAGTTCGGCGTGCACCGGAGACTTTGACAGCCGACGCGACACCCGCCGGAGCCTCGTCAGCAAGCGCCAGTTGCGGCGTGCCGGCGAGCCGGCCGAGCATGACGACGGGAACAATGAGCGTGCTTACCACACGACCTGCGCCGCGCCTCGTTGCAGATCCAGCATGGTGCCACTGCGGGTCACCCTGGCAGGTGGCCCGGCAACTGGCATGGTCGCGGGGCATCGTCTGATCGCCCTCGTCAGAAGCCGTCAATAAGGTCACGCCTCTGGGCGCGCCACCTCGCCGTGCACCCCAACCCCCCGCACGCCCCTTGGCCGAAGGGTACCCGTGCGCCGTGGGCGCGCGCGTTCATATTCCATCGAGTACGCTAGGCGCCACTCGAACGCAACGCAGCCGCCACTGGGGCGCGTCGCGCAAGCCAGTACAGGTGACCATGGACGACGCCCCCGACGCCTTGACCCCTCCCGATTCGACAGAAGGGCGTGTGGGCATGGTGACCCGCCACTCGGGGGCCACCCTCGCGGCACCCGGCGCCCGGGGTTACCCGGTCGTGCCGCGAGACAAGGAGCGCCTCGACGCCCTGTACGAGTACGGCATCCTCGACACGCCCGAGGACCCAGCATTCAACGACCTCGCCCGGATTGCCGCGACGTTGTGCAGTGCACCGTTAGCGATGGTCAACCTTGTGGATCACGAGCGGCAGTTCATGAAGGCAGCCTATGGCTTCGCCAGGCGTGATGTCCCGCGCGAGTTGTCGTTTTGTGCGCACGCGATCGTTGACCCAAGCCGCGTGCTTGCAATTCCCGATCTCGCCGCGGACGCTCGATTTGACTCGCACCCGATCGTTGCCGACGCACCCCACCTGCGCTTCTACGCTGCCGCGCCAATCGTCACGGACGACGGCTTTGCGATCGGCACCGTCTGCGTCATGGACGTCGCCCCTCGCCCGGACCTGACTGCCGACGATGCGGAGGCGCTTCGCGCGGTGGCGAGGCAGGCGATGGCCCTCATCGAGTTGCGCCGTGACCGCGCGATGGTCCGCAAGGCAAATCTCCGGCTTGAGGAGACGAACGCACGCCTTGAGGACGTGAGCCGACGCAAGACCGAGATCATCTCCGACGTCTCGCATGAGTTCCGCACCCCCCTGACGACGATCCTTGGGTATGCCGAACTGATTCGCGACGAGGACCTCGACCCCGGTGAGACCCGAGAGTTCGCCGACGACATCGTGCGCGACGTGCAACGGCTGACGCGCATGATGGAGAACGTCCTCGACCTTGAACGGCTTGAGGCGCGCGCAACCGCGTTCCGGCCAGTGTCCGTTGAGCTTCCATCGCTCCTTGAGGACGAGGTAGCTCGGTGGGAGGTTGATGAGGCCGCCGCGGACCACGCGGTCTCGCTCTCCGTCAAGATTGGCTTACCTTGCGTCCTCGCCGACGCCGACCGCGTCGCCCAAGTCGTCCGGAACTTCCTTGCGAACGCCGTCAAGTACTCCCCCGATGGAGGCGCCATCGACGTGCGAGCGGAGCCGACCGCCGATGGGCGGTTCGTGCGTGTCTCGGTTACTGATCACGGTATCGGCATCTCAACCGAAGGGCAGGCGCGGATCTTCGAGCGCTTTGCCCGTACGCAAGAGGCGATTGCGCGTGGGATCCGTGGCACCGGCCTTGGCCTCGCCATCTGCCGGCAGATCGTGGAGTTGCACGGCGGGACGATCGGCGTGGAAAGCCTCGCCGGGTGCGGATCGACATTCTGGTTCACGCTGCCGGCCGCCCCGCCTGCGCTTGGGGGCGCGCCGTAGGGCTCATGGGCGGATGGTCGCCTGGACCGCCCGGCCGAGGGTCTCGGGATCCTCAGGCGTGCCGAACACGCGGGCGACGTGCAACGCCCAACTGATCGTGAAGTAGTCCCACCCGTCGGCCACTCTAAGGCCGCGTGTTGACACCTGCGCAGCTGCCTGCCTGAGGAATGGACGATCACCCCGGTAGTTCAGATCCCACGCGATGCCCCCATCAGGGAAGCGCACCGAATCCGACAGCGGTGAACCTGGGATGTCCTTCCCCATGCCCGTAGCGTTCACCACGACGGAACCGGGTGGGAGGCCGGAAACCACTGCGTCCGTCGCCGCCACGTTGCCGCCGGTCACGACACCACGCGCCCATCCCTCAGCGGCGCCGAAACGTGCGATGGTTGTCAGGGCATGGTCAACCCGCACGAGGTCGCGATCGACGAACACAATCGCAGCCGGGCCGTGACCGGTGCCGATGCGCCTCGCCAGGCCGACCCCGATGGCAACGCCCGCGCCACCCGCACCGAGGCACACGGCCTGCCCTTCCGGAAACGCCTGCCAGTGAGCGGCCGGTGTGAGGTGGTCGAACGCGGCCATTGACGTCACGGGGTCCAGTGCATGGCCGACCAGACGGCCGGTTGCGCGCGAGATGCAACCAACCTCGCCGCACGCTGATGCTAGGTCATCGGTCGAGTCGAGCAGATCGGCGGCAGCCTGGTGGATCGCGATCTTGTGCGAGGTGATTAGCGCGCCCGCGAGGTCCGGTTCGGATCGCAGGCGACCCACGACCTCCCTGTATTGCGCGCTGGAGGCGCCAATCGGTAGGT
>CAILQO010000091.1 GCA_903836285.1 uncultured Chloroflexota bacterium | reverse complement strand
GTAATGAGCGATGCGGCGGCCGTTCTCTCCCGTAACAGCTTCGGCACGGCAGCTCTGGGCCGATCCGGTGCCGTGCCGGTAGCGTTCAAGCATCCGCGGTCGTCCGTGAGGCGAGCGCCGCGGACCGGAGATATTCATGCTCGAACCGACTCTCCAAGCCGCGCCGCTCACCCGCCGACGCGTCACGCTCCTGAGCATTGCCGCCGTGCTACCGATCGCCTCAGCCGCTGCGTGCGGAGGTGATGCGCCGGCCGCGGCGTCACCAACGATGGCACCGACCAAGCCGGCGACTGCCCCAACGGCGGCTCCGGCGGCCCCAACGACGGCTCCGGCGGCCCCAACGACGGCTCCGGCGGCCCCCACAGTCGCAGCCGCTGCCCCAACCACCTCAGCGCCGGCAAACCCAACCCCTGCCACCGCCGCTGCGCCCGGCGCCGCTGGTGGCGGCGCATTGGTCTTCACCATCGACCGGGCTAAGTCGGTCGCCACATTCCGGGTGAACGAGCAGCTGGTGGGCAAGGACCTGCCGAACGACGCCGTCGGAACGTCCAAGGCCGTCAGCGGGACAATCGCGCTTGACGCCACCGGCAAGGTCAACGCGGGCGCATCCAAGATCAGTGTCGACATGAATGCCTTCTCGACCGACTCAAGCATGCGCGACAACTACATCAAGCGTTCGACGCTTGAGGTTGCGAAGTTCCCCACCGCCGAGTTCCTGCCCACCGGTGCCGATGGCCTGCCGTCACCAATCCCGGTGACGGGCGAGGCCTCGTTCAAGCTCACCGGATCGATGTCGATCCACGGCGTCACCAAGCCGGTGACGTGGAATGTCACCGCGAAACGGGACGGCAAGGCGCTCTCTGGCAAGGCGACGACTACCGTGACGTTCGGCGACTTCGGCATGACCCCGCCAAAGGTTGGCGCAGTCGTTTCCGTCAAGGACGAGATCCGTCTCGAAATTGACCTCGTCGCGACGTCGGCGTAGTCCTTTCCGACGGGCAAGCTCGTCCGCGACTTGTCCGTCCACCCGGGAGGCGCGCTCTCAACGTGTGGACCGCGTTCGAGTTGTCATCGTCGGCGCAGCAATGGGCCGCGGTGGCATTCTCCAAGGGAACGCCCGACGTGCACTTGGCACGCTCGCGTTAAGATTGCATCGACCTGATAGTCGTCCCTGTGATGCTGAGGGTTCTGATCGCGCAACCGGGCGGCGAGACCACCAAGTTCGCGATCGACCGGGCAGCGGCGCTCATCCCGGACAACCTCGGCGACGGGACGCCCCCGCTTGGCCCACCTGCCGGCATCACGCCCAGTGGCAGGGTCGTTTCGCCTAGGAAGTCCGCGCTCGCGCAGGTATGAAAGCCCATCGCGGTGCTACCTGCGGTGAGGATGACCACCCGGTTGAACTGCGTCGCGCCGGAGGCGGGGTCGATTTCAGCGAGAGGCGATACGGCATTGTCGGTCAGGACCGTGCGGACTGATTCGTTGACGGCGGCACTCAAGCCCTGAACGGCTAATCCGCGCATGCGCGCGAGGGGGTCTTTCGGATCGGGTGTCGCGCCCCCCTCCCGGCGGCCTGGAAGAGGCTGACAGTTGCCGGACGTCACGCCTCCAGACGATCTTGTCAGACAATCGGCATGTTCCGCTGAGAACGGTTCGCACCGTCTGGACGGCCTCACGTTGATGGTGGGGGTAACCCGTTCCACCACAATGCGTCCGGCCCGTCTCAATGAGTGGAGCGACACGCGTTCATCAGGGCACGTACGAAGTGCGGCGCGACGGACCCTACCGCAACGCCGGCCCGGCAATCGGCCACAGGTCGTAGGG
>CAILQO010000090.1 GCA_903836285.1 uncultured Chloroflexota bacterium | reverse complement strand
GGACGAGTCGAGGGTCGAACAGATTTTGTAGTGGGTAAGTGGCGCCGGGCCGCCGGGCAAGGTCGCGAGGAAGCGGTAGACCGCGGGGAGGTTCGCCTCCATCCATTCCGGCGACTGGGCGCGGGCGGTGCCGGCAATGCCGACTCCTCGGACGCCCGCGAAGGCGGCGAGGCGATCGGGCGTTGGCAGGTCGAGGAACAAGACGGACGGTACACCGCCAAAGGTGAGGACCTCGGCGACGGCGGCGGCGCCGGTGAAGTCGTCGCCATACCACGTGATGAGCGGCGGGGTCGTCATGGGTGCGTCACCGAGTGTGGGCCGGCGTCGCCATCGCCGCATCCCATGCCTCGCGTAGCGCGGCGACCCCGGCCACCGGCCCATCAGGGTGCCCGAGGATGCCCCCACCGGCGGCGTAGATCAGGTCGGCCGACCCGAGTTGCTGCCACGTGTCGGACGCCTGGTCGGGCGTTTGGCCCGATGAGAAGACGGGCATGGCGAGGTACGGCGCGTCGTCCCAAAGGGGAGTGAGGCAGGCGCGGGCGGAGGCCATGACGCTGTCGTCGGCTTCGCTGAACTTGTTGCGCAGGCCGTTGACGTGCAGGTGGTCGGCCCCGGCGAGGCGCCAGATTACCTGCCACGCCGCGAACGACCACCCAAGCATGGGCGCGCGGGAGAGGGCACCCCACCCGTTCCGGTGCGCGTGAATCGGGAGGGTTGCAAACCGGCCGAGTTCGACCATGCCGGCGACTCCGACCGAGTTCAGGCTGGCCATCACGCACGTGCCGCCGAGGTCGCGCACGAGGTCGTGGCGTGCGCGCATCTCGTCGATCTCGCCGGTGAGGTTGAAGGCGAACATGGCCTTGCGTCCGGTGCGGTCGGCGTGGCGTTCGAGGACGGGCATGACGGCGCGCACGCGGGCCTCAAAGGGGCAGGCGGGGCCGTCGGACTGCAACTCGTCGTCCTTGATGAAGTCGACGCCGGCACCGACGAGTGTGTCGACGAGGTCGGCGGTGGCCGAAGGGTCGAGGCCGACGCTTGGCTTGACGATTGTGCCGATGAGGGGGCGACCGTCGACGCCGGTGAGGCGACGCGTGCCGTCGATGCCGAAGCGTGGGCCGGGGTAGCGCCGGGCGAAGGCGTGCGGGAGACGGATCGCTTCCAGGCGCAGGCCGGAGAACTGCCGCAACTCGAAGAGGTTTCCGGCGACGGTCGCCATGAGGTTTGGCAGGGACGGGCCGAGGTTGGCGAGGGGCCACGAAAGGGTGACGCGGGCACGGCGGATCGGGGCGCCGTCTGGGCGGGCGGCGCCGGGGAGGGATGGATGCGCGACCTCGTCGAGGATTGTGAGGGTTTCGACGCGGGCGGCGGCGCGAGCCTTGAGTTCGGGGGTCTCGCCGGGGACAGCGACGAACGTGCCGGAGGATTGTTCACCGGCCATGACCTCGGCGGCGTGCCACGGGTCGAAGGCAGTCTCGACGAGGTAGTCGGCCTCGATGCGATCGGTCATTGGCGCTCCTCGTCGCGGCGCGAGAAGGGTACCCCCGGGGCAGACGGAGGTGACGGAACGTCATGCGCAGTGCCCTGTCGCCGGGGGTAAACGCGTGGATCGTGTGTCGACGGAGAGGCGCCCTCGGGTGAACCGCAGGGATGGCGAGGTGCTCGGCCGCGCGAGCCGGGCAAAAATGCCCGCGGACCATGAACAGGCGCCGCGCGGCGTGGACGCGCCGACGTTGGTGGTCTGCATCGGTTCGGAGCGGGCAAGGATGCCCGCGCACCCAGAGACGCGATTCTTCGGCGGTCGCAGGATCGGTACACCTCGAAGGCATGCCTCAAGTAGTCGGGGCAGACGCCTCCCACGCGGCGGCGATGGCACGCATCACGGCTGCGACGTCGATCGCGTCCATGCAGGGGTAGGTCGCGCCGCCCGGCAGTGCAGGCAAGTCGAGGCGGTGGCACGGCGCACACCGTCGCGGTGACGACACATGCACGGCCGGAACCCCGCGCACGTCTGGGATCGCGACGGCGTCGGGAGCGGCGACCACGGCGGCGCTGTCGCCCGTCCATGCGCCCCACGCGGCGGCGTCGGTCGGACCGAAGAGTCGTACCGTTGGGATACCGCGTGCCCCGGCAAGGTGGAGGGTGCCGCCGTCCGGGCCGATGACCATGCGCACACGGTCGAGGAACGCACCGAGTGCCCCGAACGTCATCCGCCCGGCCACGTTGATGGGGCCGGGGCCAACCGTGCAGGCGGCGGTGATGGCTTGTGTTTCAGAGGTGTCGCCCGTCGTGCCGGTCAGGACGACGCGCGCCGGGTAGGCCGTGTGCACTGCGTCGATGACGGCGGCCCATCGGGCGGGTGACCATCGCTTCACCGCCGCACCGGGCACGGGGTGGATGGCGATGACCGCCGGGCCACCGGCTTGAGGCAGGCCGGCGTCGGCCCACACACGGGCGGCGTCGGCACGGTCGTCTGGGTGTGGGTCGTAGCGGAGGGCACGACCCGACACCCCTAGTGGAGGGGCTTCGACGAGGGTACGGGTTTCTGGGTCGTAGCGACGCACCACACGATTGGTGGACGGCTTTTGGGCGGTTGGGGCGGTGGCGTTGAGGGCTACGGTGGCGGCGTCCGCCATATCGATCATCTGCGCCGCGACGTGGCGGCGAGGCGTTTGACGGCCCCACGCGCCGACCGGGGCGGGGCCACCCGTCTCGATGCCGTGCGTCAGGAAGGGCGCGGCACCGGGAGTAGCAGCACCGACACGGATGGGAATCGCAGCGTCGGCAGCAACGGAGGCACCCCACGCGAAGTCGGCCGCGAGGACCACCGCGGCGTCGAACTTCCCGCGCAGGGTCGCAGCGGTGCGCCGACGTTGCACCTCGGCGGCGATCGCGCGCGCCACCGTGCGGGCGAGGCCCACGGGTCGGCCTCCGCCAACGATCCCGCGTCGCGCACGGTCGAAGGCGGGGAACCGGCATTCGATGATCGCGCTGACATCGTCGAGGCGATCGAGGACGTCGCGCCCCCAAGGCCCGGCGAGGGCGACGATCCACGCGTCGGGGTGGGCCGCGCGCAACCGGGTGATCGCAGGCGTCGCAACGATGACGTCGCCGAGGTGACCGGGAACGATGACGAGGATTCGGGCGAAGTCGTAGCGGGCGCCGGCCGGTGACGCGTGCCCGGTCATGGGGCGTTGGATGGCTGCCCTGATCTTGGTGCGCACGATTGCGGCGGGGCCGTGCCCTGCAAGGAAGGCGTCGCGCGCGGGAGGGCACATCTCCGGCAGGGCGGCGCCGGTGCCGGGAGGGAGTCCGGGGGCGAACGTGGGCGTCGTCATTGAGGGGCGGTCAGGTGTCGGCGTCAGCGAGATGGGGGCACTGGTGCGAACGTGCCGGGTGGCCGGTGGGGCATCGAAGCGATGCGAGAGGTGGGCGGCAAGCCGCCCGCTCCCCGAATGCGTGCGCCGACTTTCGAGGGCGCTGCGGACACGCCAGTACGCGCAGGCTACGATGGGGCACGAGGTTGCGGGGCGCGGATCGACCGTGCCGGGAAGGATGCGCGATGGCGAGGACGGTCTATACCGGGTGCTACGGCAACGAGGACGAGGGGCACGGCGTGGGCGTCTGGCGCTTCGATGACGCGACCGGCGCCCTCACGCATGTCCAGACGGCGCCGGTCAACAGCCCGTCGTTTGTGACGGTCCACCCCGACGGGCGGCACTTGTACGCCGTCTGCGAACGCGATGGCTTTGCCGGCACGCCGGACGGTGCAGTCGCCAGCTTTGCGATCGACCTACACGATGGGACGCTCACGGAGATCGGCAAGGTGCGTTCGCACGGGACGTCCGCTTGCCACCTTTCGGTCGCGCCGGGCGGGCACTTCGTCGTGGTGGCGAACTACGGCAACGGGCGCGTGGCCGTCTTCCCAATCGGTGCCGATGGCGCGCTTGGCGAGGCCATCCAGGTGATCCAGCATGAGGGGTCGAGTACGCACCCGGACCGCCAACATGGGCCGCACGCGCACTTCACCGCGTTCGACCCGTCGGGGAAGTACCTGATGGTCTGCGACCTTGGCCTCGATAAGGTGATGGTCTACGACTTCGACGCCGCGACGGGACACCTCGCGCCGTCAGCGTTCCCGCACGCGCAGGTGTCGTCTGGCGCCGGGCCGCGCCATCTCGACTTTGCGCCGGATGGGTCGCACGCATTCGTCATCAACGAGGTTGACTCGACGCTCACGTCGTTTCGGTGGGACGCCGACCGCGGCGCCCTGGTGGTGACCGACACCCGTTCGACGTTGCCCGAGGGATGGCCCGGCGACTCGACCTGCGCGCAGGTGCGCGTGCACCCATCCGGCCGGTTCGTGTACGGATCGAACCGCGGGCACGACTCGATCGCCATCTTCGCGGTGCAGTCATCCGGGAAGATCGTGCCGGCCGGACACGAGTTGTCGGGTGGGCGGACGCCGCGGAACTTCAACCTGACGCCGGACGGTGCGTGGTTGCTGGCGGCGAACCAAAACTCGGATTCGATCGTGAGCTTTCGGGTGGACGCGGCGACGGGTGCGCTCCACGCGTCGGGCGCGGTGACGCACACGAACAAGCCGGTGTGCATCGTGTTT
This sequence comes from uncultured Chloroflexota bacterium, assembly GCA_903836285.1. Lineage (GTDB taxonomy): Bacteria > Chloroflexota > UBA11872 > UBA12225 > UBA12225 > CAILQO01. The sequence goes on along the minus strand of CAILQO010000090.1, from coordinate 3,668 downwards.
GCGTAGGAAAGGGGTCGCCCGCCCCGACGAGGCGTGCGTGGTCAGACAACCCCCTCCCCCGTTGGGACGGGAGAGGGGAGTGCCGGACTACACGACGCTCAGGTCGATGTCGTCGCGGCGGGCGCTCTGCCCGTGCGCGGCGGGTTCCTTCAGGGTGCCGGTGGCGTAATCGAAGACGTCCTTGACGTAGACGCGTTCGCCGGACCCGGGGGCCGATTCGCGCCAGACGAGGTCCTGCGGGGTGGTTCCCGGCTCCATCAAGGGGTAGACCTGATTCTTGTTCGGCAGCATGACCTGCACGAGGTACGGGCCCTCGGTTTCGAACATCCGGCGCACGGCCTCGCGGAACTGCGCCTTGGAGTGCACGCGCTCCGACGGGATGCCGTAGCCAGCGGCGGTGACCGAGAAGAGCGGCCACTCCTTGTGTGCCAGCTCGTTGGTGATCGACGCCAGGGCATTGGCGAGGTCGTCGGCGGTGAGGGCGTCGCTCACCATCGAGATCAGCTGATCCTTGAAGGCCTGCACGTCGACCGCCTCGACGGTGCGCCCGCGACGTCGCTCGGACGTCATGTCTCGCCCCTGGAAGAACAGGCCGTGCCAGTTGGTGACCATCCCGAGGGCGGCATCATCGAACAGGAGGATCTTCACCGGCACCTGGTAGGCGCCGATGGTGTCGAGCTCGTGCGAGGACATAACGAAGCCACCGTCGCCGACGCAAGCGATGACCGTCGCATCGGGGCGACCGTAGGCGGCACCGACCGCCATCGGGAGGGCGCACGCCATGCTGCCCATGCCGCCTGACGAGATCCACGACCGCGGGCGTGCCGCCGGGAAGCGTTGCGCACCTTTCATTTGATGCGTCCCGACGTCGAAGGTTGCCACGACCTCGGCGAGGTCACGACCGGCATCGCGCACCGCGGTGGCGGCCTCGGCGTACACCCACTCGTGCGAGAGGGTCTCCGTCTCCGGGTCGTCATAGGTGGCAATGGGCAAGGCGTCGCGCAGGTCGGCGAGGCGCGCAAGCCACGCGTCGCGGTTGGCGATCTCGCGGCCCGCAAGGCGCGCGGCGACCCGGCGCACGGTGTCGCGGACGCCGGCGTGGATCGGCAGGTCGACGACGCGCACCCGGTTCAGCTGGTAGGCGTCGACATCAACATGGACCAGCGTGGCCTGCGCGGCGAACTCGGCCGGGCGGGCACCGACGACGCGGTCGTCGAAGCGGGCACCAAGGTTGATGACAAGGTCGGCGAGGTGCGGCGCGATGTTCGCGACGACCTGCCCGTGCATGCCGATCATGCCGAAGTTGCGTGCATCGTCGGTGGCGAGGGTGCCGAGGGCGTGCACGGTCGTGATAACGGGGAGGTTCAGCCGCTCGCTCAGGGCACGGATGTCTTCACTCGCGTCGTCGATCACCGCACCGTGCCCGCAATAGAGGACAGGGCGCTCAGCGGTGGCGAGCAGGTCGGCGAGGCGGTCGATCTCGGCGTCTGACGCGACGGGCGCGGACCAGTCGTGGCGGGCGATGAACTCCTCCCATGGACGCATCGTGGAGGGCTTGATCTGGATGTCCTTGGGGAAGTCGACGAGGACCGACCCGGGCCGACCGGTAACAGCGGCGTGGTAGGCCGCGACAAGCATCGGTTGGACGTCCTCGGCGCGCTCCGGGCGGAAGCTGGCCTTGGTGGCCTTGCCGTGCGTGATGCCGACGATGTCGATGGCCTGAAAGGCCTCCGGTTCGGCGGTCGTGGCGGTGTTGCCGGTGAGGGCGATGACCGGGCGGCTATCGCGGAAGGCGTCGGCGAGACCAGTGATGAGGTTTGTGGCGCCGGGGCCAGAGGTGCCGGTGCACCAGCCGGCGCGACCGGTCGCGGCGGCGTAGCCCTCGGCCTCAAACGCGGCGCCCTGTTCATGGCCGGTCAGGATGTACTGGAAGTGACCGTCGACCTGGGCGTGGGTGAGGGCGTCGTTGATCGGTAGGCTTGCGCCGCCGGGGATGCCGAAGATGTACTCAGTCCCGGTGAGGCGCATGAACTCGACCACAAGGGCTGACCCGCTCAGCGACTCGCCGTAGCGCCCGGTGCCCGGCGCGCCGACGGCGGAGAAGCCGGGGAAGAGGCGGGTGCGCCGCGCGACGGTGTCGGCGGCGGACTCGGCGGACATCGGGACGATGGCGGGGCGGACGGTGGCGGTCATGGCCGTGGACTCCGGAAAGCGTCTCGTCAGTGTGGGGATCGCCATCGGCGACCCGCCGGTCGGACGGGAAACGCATGCGCCCCCGTCTGGCCCAGGGACGAGAGACACCTCTCGCGGTACCACCCCTGGTTCCGGGCACGTCACCGTGCGCCGGCACTTGGAGGGCGCTTTCGCGCCACGGCCACGTTAACGGGTGGAACCCGGCCCGGTCTCCCCCGTCGCAGGTTCTCGGTGGCAGTCCGGCGCGCGATTGCCGTGGTCGGTGCGCTGGCACCGGTCGGACGCGCGGCATGCCCGAGGGGCGAACGGGATTGGCGGACGGCTCTGGAGGGACTTCGGTTCGCCCGCAGGACCCGCTTGCACCAAACCGGGTTCGCTATGCCTGCAAGAACTCGAACGTACTTGTCTCCGTCGCTGCCTGTGGGCCCAGTATAGCGACGGTTGCGCGCACCGGCAATACGTTGCGCAGGGCGGAACGTGGCGCCGGAACCGCACCGGAAGATGGCCGTTCCGAGTGATGGCCCGGGGCGGCACGGCGGCCGCCCGTTTTCGGCCCGGATGGGAGAACCATGCCCACGCTGCTCTTTGCAAACTTGCCAGTCGAGAACTTTGCCCGGTCGCGCGCCTTCTGGGAGGCGATTGGTTACCACTTCAATCCGCAGTTCACGAACGAGAACACGGGATGCCTTGTGATCTCCGAAACGATCTTCGCGATGTTGCTTGAGCATGAGCCGTTTACCGGCTTCGCGCCGCGCCCGATTGGTGACACGCATGGTGAGGTGCAGGCCTCGCTCTCGCTGTCGGCGCCGTCGCGCGAGGCCATCGACGAGATCGTCGCGAAGGCCGGGGAGGCCGGGGCGACGGTGGATCCCGAGATTACGGACCGCGGCTACATGTATGCGCGCCAGTTCACCGACCTCGATGGCCACATCTGGACCTACATGTGGATGGATCCGGCCGTGATTGAGGCGCACTGAGTCGAGGCGCGAGGAGGACCAGATGACCACGCTTGCGTTCGTGAACCTTCCTGTTGCCGACCTTGGCCGGTCGACCACGTTTTTTGAGGCGTTGGGCTACCGCTTCAACCCGCAGTTCACCGATGAGAAGGCGGGCTGCCTGATCATCTCCGACACCATCTACGCGATGTTGATGGTGCGACCGTTTTTCGGCGAGATGTTCGGCCGACCGGTGGCCGATGCGCACGCGACGACGTCAATCCTGGTCTGCCTGATGGTCGACTCCAAGGATGAGGTGGACCGGCTGTGCACCGCGGCGTTCGCTGCGGGTGGGCGGAAGTACAAGGACGTCGAGGACCGCGGGTTCATGTACGGGTGGGGCTTTGAGGACCCAGACGGCCACGTGTGGGAGGTGGGGTGGATGGACCCAACCCACGTGATGCCGGAGGGTGAACCGGCGTAACCGACGCTGCCGATTTGCTGTGCACACAAACGCGCCCGGCCACCCCACGAAGGGAG
>CAILQO010000089.1 GCA_903836285.1 uncultured Chloroflexota bacterium | reverse complement strand
CGCTCTGGGAAGAGGCCGTCTACGACGAGAACGGCCAGCTCCTTTCCGGATCGCTTATGGACTACGCCATCCCGAAGGCGTCGTTCCTTCCGCACTTCGAGTTGGGCCACACCGAGACGCCGTCACCGCACAACCCGTTAGGCGTGAAGGGCATTGGCGAAGCCGGCACGATTGCCTCGACGCCAGCGGTTGTCAACGCGGTAATGGATGCCCTCGCACCGCTCGGAATCAGCCACATCGACATGCCGCTCCGGCCCGCAAAGGTCTGGGCAGCCATCGACCACGCCGCTCACTGAAAACGCCACCTGCGCCCCGGAACCATCGCGTTCGCCATGACCCGGGGCACTTAGGGGAGAGAAACACATGCATCCCGCCCCGTTCGCCTACCGGGTGGCCCACACCATCGAGGAGGCGCTCGAACTACTCCGCACACACGAGGACGCGAAAATCCTGGCCGGTGGGCAATCGCTCGTCCCGGCGCTCAAGCTTCGCCTGACTTCGCCGGCGATGCTGATCGACATAAGCCGCATACCTGGGCTCGGAGGCATCTCGCGCGAGAACGGCACGCTGCACATTGGAGCGACCGCAACCCACCGCCAAGTCGAGAAGTCGGCCGTCGTCCAAGAGGCAACTCCGGTCCTTGCCGCGATTGGCCATCACGTCGCCGACGTTCAGGTGCGCCACCGAGGCACATTCGGTGGCAGCTTGGTTCACGCCGATCCGGCCGCGGACTGGCCCGCCGGCGCACTCGCCGCCGATGCGACCATGGTCATTGCCGGGCCGGACGGCAAGCGCGAGGTACACTCATCGGAGTTCTTCACGGGCATGCTCACCACCGTCGTCGGACCCGGTGAGATGCTCGTCGAGGTGCGCCTTCCTGCGAACGGCACCCCCGGCGTCTACCGCAAGCACGCAAACGCGGCTTCCGGGTTTGCGGTCGTCGGCGTCGCTGCGACCGCCACGCAGCACGACGGCCACGTGGGGCATGTGACCATCGGGGTGACTGGTGCAACCGGCACCGCGTTCCGCGCCACTGCGGCTGAGAAGTCGCTCGAAGGCGCCGCCATCGAGCCCGGCGCGCTCGACCACGCCGCATCGTTGGCCGCCGAGGGCTTGGATTGCCTCAGCGACATCCACGCACCCGCGGCGTACCGACAGAACCTGGTCAAGGTGCTTGTGCGCCGCGCTCTCAGTGACTTACTGCACGTCTAGAACTGCGAAGTGGAGCGGTCGGCAGATGCCGGCCGCCCGCACGCTGGAGTTGCCCATGCGTATCGAAGGCTCTTACGCGATCAATGCATCAGCGGAACGCGTCTGGGGTGTCCTGCTCGACCCTGAGGCCCTTAAGGCCTGCATTCCTGGGGTCCAGTCGATGACGGAGACTGGCGAGAACGCCTGGAAGATCGTCCTGACCGTCGGGATCGCTGCATTCAAGGGCACGTATGAGGGTGATGTGCGGATCTCTGACGCCGACCCACCTCGCGCCTATGACATCCACGTTGAGGGTAAGGGGCGGCCCGGTTGGGTGCGGGGGGTGGGCCACATTCAGCTCGTGCCGAACGAATCGAACTCCCAGACCGAGGTGAAGGTCGCGGGGGAGGCCACCCTTGGCGGACCAGTCTTTGCGATCGGTAGCCGATTCGCAGCACCCGCCGCCAAGTTGCTCATGGGCCAGTTCTTCGGCGCAATGAAGGACCGCATCGAGCGCGGGTCTTAAGCGCCGTCGCCCGGAAGTTGCGTGGGCCCTTTGACGCCTGCGCCCGTTCGAGGCCAGTCACGACCGGAGCACGGCACGTAGTCGGGGTACATTCCCACGACCCCTGCGCCTCAATTCAGACGAAGGCGCCCATCCTTCACGCGCGACCCAAAGCCTCTTGCGCCAATTGGGCGGCCATCTCGCTCGATCTCGTGTACGGACAGCGTGTTGGCTAGTAGCTCACCAACCAGCTCTCGCCAATCGCAAGCACCTTGGGTTCGGCGATCGCACCACTCTTCGCTAGGGCTTCGAGGAACGTCGTTGGGTCGGCGTCATTATCGACCATCACACCGTAGTGCATCGGCATCACGCGCCGCGCGTCGAGGTCACGCGCCAGAGTGGCAGCCTCAACGGCGCCCATGTTTCCCCATCGGCCGTTTATGCACACGCACAACAAGTCGACGCCCGTGGTTGCGTCTGACACGAGATCGGGGTGGTGCAAGGTATCGCCGGTGACGTAAAGCCGGAACGGTCGAGGCCCATCACCGACCGAGAAGACGAAGCCGCACGCATCACCTGAGTGATCCGCGAAGACCACGTCCACCGCCACGTCCGTTGACGGCTGCCGGAGTCCTCGCACCGGGATCGAACGGTCGCCGACGGAAATGTGCTGGAGGCGCGGGTCGGGAATGCCTGCCTCAACTGCGACGGCGATGGAAGCGGCACGCCCGAACAGTCGCGCCCCCGGTGAAGCTTTCATGATCGCACTGAGAGAGACTGGGTCAGCGTGGTCGGAGTGCGCGTGCGTACACAGCACCGCATCACAAAAGACCGTCGACGGGTCGACCGGCGGGGCGACAAGGCGCCGCGCAGGGCCGTTGCGTCCGAAGTCTGATAGGTACGGATCGACCACCCACGTCGTTCCGTTGGGACTACGAAACGCGAAGCCGCCTTGGCCAAGCCATCGGACGGCCACTTGGCCGGGCTGCGGCTCAAGCAAGACCGGCGAGAATGCGATCACGACTCGCTCCCGCCACGCCTCACGGAACCAGCTCGTCGATGAACGCGCGCCCCTTCGGCGAGGCCGCCCACTCCTGAATGTCCTTCGCCGGCCACGAGAGACGGCCCTGACGGTCGGCCGTCGCCTTCGGAATCGTGCCGGCACCCTCCCACCACATGATTTTGTTGGTGGGAGCGCCCAGCGCCTGCGCTAGATCCTTCATGGTTAGCGGTCGCGAACCGCCCTTCGATGGCCCAGCCACCACCTGCCTCCTCATCACGGGCCAAGCTGCCCGAGCTCACCTATCGTAGATGGTACCGGCCTGCATGCCTCCCGCTCGTACCCGCGTCCCCATACAATTCCGTCTGGACATACCGGTGGAGAACAGCCCGGCGACGCGCATCGCTACGGTCCTCGTGATCCTCGCGTCAGGAGCCTGGCTCCTCGGATGGGCTTGGACGATTGCCCAACAGTTCGCGGACATCATTCTGCTGTTCGTGCTGGGATGGCTGATCAGCTTTTTGCTCGAACCCCTGTGCGCGCGACTTGTGCGTACCGGCTTGAACCGAACACCTGCGGTCGGGTCCGTCTACGCTGGCGTTGTGGTGGCGCTCGTGGGTGTGGTCGCGCTAGGTGTCCCCGTACTTGTCGCACAAACCCTGCAGCTCTCCGAAAGCCTTCCGGAACTCGCCGCCGACCTGCAGCGACGCGGTGACGACGTCAAGGGCGTGCTGATTGCGCAAGGCATCGGAGAGGCAACGCTTGTCGATGCCACCCGGGCCGCCGTCGCTCGGGCAGAGGCGCTTGCCGCTGTTGTCGTCGGCAACGCATTGAGCGTTGCAACAACCGTTGCTGGATCGATTGCCCGTACCTTGCTTGTCCTCCTGTTCGCTTTCTACATGAGCGTCGACGGCGGTCGATTCATCGAGGCAATCCGCCACCTTGCGCCATCACGGTTCCGACATGACATCGACTCCGCCCTGCTGCAAGTCGATCGGACATTTGGCGGGTACGTTCGAAGCTTGCTCATCCAGGCCGTCGTATACGGCATCGGGAACGGCGTGGTAATGGCAATCGGGGGACTGCCGTTCGTCCTTGTCATCAGCACGTTTGCCGGCCTTGCCATGATGCTTCCGGTCGTGGGACCTCTCCTCGCACTCGTCCCGCCAATCCTGCTTGCGGTCCTCGTTGACCCTGCCCGCTTGTGGTGGATCGTGCCCATCCTCCTCGCCCTGCAAGTCGCCGTTGCGAATGTGCTCGCGACCAGGCTCATGAGCCGCGCCGTTGGTGTCCACCCGCTCGTCGTCTTCGGGGCGGTCCTCGTCGGCGGGCGCGTCGCGGGCGTCTGGGGTGGGATCCTCGGCATCCCCATCGCGGCACTGTTAGCCACCTTCGCCCGCGTCGTCTTCGAACGGATCGTCCGCAAAACCACGCTGTTCCGTTCGGGAACGTACGAGACGGTCGGCAGCGTGGTTGACCCCGGGCCAATTGACCCGACGTGATGCCCGGCATGCAACAATCGCGACGCCCGCGTGAGGCCCCAGGGAGGGGAGTCGGGTAACCCACGTCGTCGGGTGGACCGGCATCGTGGGGAGTAGGGACGAGTGGCCCGCCGGATCGCGGTGACGCCCTCGCCGGGAGACGGTATGTCGATTCTTGCCCGGTTGCTCGGGTTCGCGTATCGCTATCGCGGCTACACGATCGCCGGGTACCTGTGCCTGCTCGCGACCATCGTGCTCGGCCTAGTCCAGCCGATGATCTTTCGAGAGGTCATCGATGTCGGGATTGGACAGCAGGACACTGACCACCTGCTCGCCATGGCGCTTGCGCTTGTGGCGGTCAACGTCGTCAGCAGCCTTGCCGGCTTCGGCATGTCGTACTGCAACGAGTACGTAAGCCAGCGCGTCGCCTACGACATCCGAAACGCCCTCTACGACCACCTGCAGCGTCTGTCGTTCGCCTATCACGACCGCGCGCGAACCGGCGAACTGATGTCGCGCGTCACGTCGGACGTCGAACACAGTCGGGTGTTCGTGGGGAATGGCGTTCTCCAGATCATCAACACGGCGGTGCTCTACGTGGCCATCCTCTCGATCATGTTGTCGCTTGACTGGTGGCTCTCTCTCGTCTCCCTCGCGACCTTGCCTTTCATCGCAGCAACTGCGGTGATGTACGGCCGGCGGGTGCACCCAATGTTCCGTCGCGTCCAGCGCCAGTGGGCGCACCTTACCGCGGTCCTTCAGGAAAACATCACTGGAGTTCGCGTGGTTAAGGCGTTCGCGCGCGAGAACTTCGAGGTCACAAAGTTCGAGGATGAGAACCAGGCGTTTCTTGAGAGGCAGGTAGCGACGAGCCGATTGCAGGCGTTTGTGTTCCCCATGATGGTCTTCATCAGCAGCATTGGAACCGTGGCTATCCTGTGGTTTGGTGGCCTTGAGGCGATCGAAGGCCGCCTTTCTGTCGGATCACTGATCGCGTTCAACAGTTACTTAATGAGACTCGCAGGCCCTACACGCCAGTTTGGATGGATCGTCGCTTGGGTCTCCCGTGCCACCGCTTCCGGGGAGCGCCTCTTCGAGATCCTTGACGCCCCGTCCCCGGTCCGTGAACGCCCGGGCGCTGTCGCGCGCCAAACGGTCGACGGCACTGTCAGGTTCGAAGGCGTGTCATTCAGCTACGCGCAAGCCATCGCCGCCGTCGTGGCCCGGCCTGAGGTGGCGCGTGATCCTGCGGCGGTGCCCGAGACGACAGGTCGTCGACGCGACCGGGATGATCGCACCTTACTCACTCGCGCCTCCGTTCCTGCAACACCCATCCTTTCGGACATCAACCTTGTCGCCGAGCCCGACCAGGTGATCGCCATCGTCGGCCATACCGGAGCCGGGAAGTCGACGCTTACGAGCCTCATACCTCGGTTTTACGATGCGACTGCAGGTGCCGTGACGGTTGACGGTACGCCAGTGGGTGACTATCGCCTCATTGACTTGCGACGTCGCATTGGCATCGTGATGCAGGAAACGTTGCTGTTCTCGGCAAGCGTCTCGGAAAACATCGCATTCGGGAACGCCGATGCCTCAATGGAAGCGATCGAACGCGCCGCCCGCGCTGCCCAAGCCTACGAGTTCATCCAGGACCTGCCATTCGGCTTCGACACGCGCATCGGCGAACGCGGGGTCACCCTGAGCGGCGGGCAACGCCAGCGCTTGGCGATTGCGCGCGCACTCCTCATTGATCCACGAATACTCATCCTGGATGACGCGACCGCATCAGTTGACATGCGTACAGAGTTTCAGATTCAAGAGGCGCTCAAGGTCGTGATGAAGGGGCGCACCACGTTCATCATCGCCCAGAGGATTTCGACGATCACCCACGCTGACCAGATCGTGGTCCTTGATCACGGCGCAATCGTGCAGCGGGGAACCCACGAGGGCTTGCTCGCCAGTCCCGGATATTACCGGGACACCTATGATATGCAACTCCGAGATCGCGACGAAAGTTCGGAACCCGTGGTGCATTTCAGTGGCGCGGTTTCCCTGGGCGCGCAGGACGACCGCTGATGAGCGCAACGAGCTCCCAGGCGCCAAACCACGCCAGCGACCGACGTCCATCGAGCACGCCGAACTCGAGGGCCAAGACTCAGGAGGAAGAGGACGACGAGGTTCTGGGCAAGGCATTCGATCAACGGATCGTCGCCCGCACGTGGGTGTACGTACACCCGTATCGCGCCCAACTCCTGTGGGCGACCTTGCTCATGATGTGCATCGCCGTCGGGAACCTCGCCGGGCCGTACCTGATCAAGCTGGCGATCGACTCGGCGATCGTCGACGGCGACCGGTCGCTGCTGATCGTCGCTGCTGGGGGATACGTCGCGGCGTCGCTGCTCGTCTGGGCAGCCACTTATGGCCAAACCCACATCATGAGCTGGGTTGGCCAAACCGTGCTTTTCTCGATGCGCCGCGACCTGTTCCTCCACCTGCAACGGCTGAGTTTCAACTTCTACGACCGAATGGAGGCCGGGCGCATCATGAGCCGGATGACCGGCGACGTGAACGCGCTGAATGACTTCCTCACCAGTGGCATCGTGGCAATCGCCAGCGATGTGTTCGTGCAGATCGGAAGAGCGTCGTGTAGGGAAAGAGTGTACGTCCTGGTGTAGATCTCGGT
>CAILQO010000088.1 GCA_903836285.1 uncultured Chloroflexota bacterium | reverse complement strand
CGGAGAACCAGCGGTCGTCCGGCTTGCCCCGGCAGGGTCGACCGCCGGGCGCTTGGATCCGGTGCCGGTCCCCCCGGAACTGGACGTCCCGTTCGAGGACTTCCCCGCGAGCCACGTTGGGCGGATCGTCCGGGCGCTGAGGGGCCAGGCGCCAGCACCCGGCGACGACCGGTGGCCTGGCTTCGCGGACGGTCTCGCGGCGCAGCGGGTGCTCGACGGCGTGGAGCGATCGGTGATAACCGGGCGGTGGGTCACCCTCAGCGACGGAATCCCGCAGGGCTAGAACGGCCTCAGGTACCCCAACTGCGCCGTTGCACGCCACGCATGCTCGATCGCCCACGACGGCACGACGCCCCAGGCACACGCGGCGAGCGCGTAGACGACGAGCAGGGCCCCGCCGCCTTCCGCATGGGTGGCCGCAGGGGCGGCATCCTTTCCCGGAAACCCCGCAGCGGGCACGCCAGTGGTCAGCCCCTCTCCCGCGGGTAACCCCTCCCCCACCGCATCGGGGAAGGGTTTGGGGAGCGGGTCTTGTGTATCAGGGGAGGAGTTGACCGAGACGCGCGCCCCAGTTCGCGTCGCGCCTGAGAGCAGCGCCCCCAGCGTCGCCAGTGCCGTGATCCCGGCGGCCATGCCAAGGCGCCAGTCCGAGAGCGACAGTGCCTGCATGATCGCCCACCGGGAAGCGAAACCCCCAAGCGGCGGAACGCCGCTCGCCGCGACTGCCCCAAGGATGAACGCGACGCGATGCAGGCGCGCCTGGCCAGCGTCACCACCTCGGCCGTGGGCCCGGGTCGATTGTCGCCGGGCATCACCACCGGCATGCGACCACGGGTTCTCGCGTTGCGCTTCCACGATCGGGGCGGTCGCCACGAGGATGATCGTGCAGACCGCGTGGTGCGCGAGCGCGACGAGTGCGCCGGCCACGCCGATCCGCGTGCCCGTCCCCAGCCCCAGCAGGACCGGCCCGATCCCGGCGATCGCGGCGTACCCAACCCGTCGCCCGAGGCGCCCCGGGGCAAGCGCGCCGCTCGCACCGACGACGCACGTCACGAGGCCGCCGACGGTCAGCACCTGCGCGGTCAGCGCGGCGCCGCCAAGCTGAGGGATCGCAGCGAGCACCTGCACGAGGTAACCGACCGCAGCTGGCACGACGAGCCCAAGCGCGATCATCGACGACCCGGTGCCCGGACGCCACGCCGCGACGGGGATCCAGAAGTGCAGTGGGGGCAGGCCGATCGCGAGCGCGAAGCCAACCGCAAGCACGGCGATCACGAACGACTCCCTGACCAAGCCACCGGGGCTGACGCGCAGGACGTCGGCCAGCGACAGCCCGGCGAGGATCATCACGAGCCCGAGCGATCCGAGCGTGAGCGTTGCTGTCGCACCCCGCCACCCGCCCTGGCTGGGGTCTGGCATGCCGGTTCCTGAGGTGGCCATCGCGATCGCAACGACAAGGATCGCCACGTGAATCCCGGCCGCCGCAATCCTCGTGATGTCGCCCGCGAGTGCCGCCACGACGATCGCCGCCGCCGCTGTTGCAGCCGCGATCGCGGTGCCTGAGCCACGCCGTGACGCCGCGCCGAGCAGTGCAACCAGTCCAGCCAGCGCGCATGCGACCGCCGAAACCGCGCGTGCGACCGGGCCGATCGTCACCGGCGTCGACCCAACGGCGAACGAGGAGTCATCCGGGAAGCGCGCGCACGCCACCGCCGCCCCAATCAACGCAAGCCCCGGCAGCCATCCCAACGCCCGGTCCAGCGACCGATGTGCGCCCGGGTCCCCTGACTGCACCCCGGAGATGCGCAAGATCGCCGGGATCGCCGCCACCACCGCCGCCGCGAGAGGGCCAGCAACCGGAGCGGCGACCGTCGCGAGCGGGAGCACGTTCGACGTCACCCGTGTTGCCCTTTGGGTATCCAGTACGGCGTGCGCCTCCGTCGCAGTAGCCCCTCTCCCGTTTTCATTTTCCCACCGTATGCGCTCGTTCCTCTGTGCGCCTTCTGTCTCTGGGCGCGGTGTCGCATGTCCTCGTTCCTCGTCCCTGCCGCGCTATGGGGGGCGGGGTTGAGGACGGGGTACTCCGGAGCTGGACGCCTTCGTGGCGGTGGGGGTACTCCGGATCTGGACGCCTTCGTGGCGGTGGGGATACTCCGGAGCTGGACGCCTTCGTTGGGGAGGCGGCCTCTTCGCAACCGAGGGGGGGTTGCCGGATAGCCCCAACCCCGTTGCAATGGGGGATCGGTTGAGGGGGATTTGGGGGTGAACCGGGTCGCGCCACAAGCGGGCAAGGCAAGGGGCGGGTCAGGCCGCATCATCGATCCCACCAAGCGTGGGGGGGCGATCGAGCGAGATGGTCGGCACCCTCGCAGTCGTCGTGGTTGCGCCTGCCCTGTCCTGGAACACGGACCAGACGCTCGCCAAGGCAAGGGCAAGCATGATCGTGACCACGCTTCGCGCACCGATCGCGCCCACACCCTGGTTGCGTGCCACCATGGTGTCCAGCAAGTCGACGGCATTCAGCAGGAGCAGCAGGCCGATACCGGTCCGAACGAGGTCGCGCGACAACATGACCAACAGGACCCCGAGCAGTCCAAGCCAGTACCACGCGAAGTTGCTCGCGCCTTCGACGATCGGGAACGCCGATGACAGGGCGACCGCCGCCGCGGCGACAAGCATCGCCCCGACCAGCATGAATGGCTCGTCCGCCCCCGTGCTTCCGGCCGCGTCTGCTAGCCGCCGGACCCGCCCGCCACGCGCCGCCCGTCCTGAGCCAAGTGCTCGCAAGCCGGGCATGAGCAGGGCGCACACCGTGGAGCCAGTGATGTACTTCGCGATGGCGAGTTCCGGCGTCGCCACGACCAGCAACCATGTGCCTGCGACGGCGTAGACCAGCCAGAGGCACACCACGGCCACGTGCCACTCCACCGAGACGCTGAGCAGCGAGGCGACAAGGACCAGCAGCACGAGCAGCACGAACTCGTTCAGCACACGTCGTTCCCCGCGTCAATCAGCGCCACGAACCTCACGCTCATCCTCGCATGGCCCTTCTCCCGTCGCAGTGGTCCCTCTCCCGTTTTCATTCTCCCACCGTACGCGCTCGTTTCTCGCGCCTGCTAGGGGGGCGGGGTTGGGGAGGGGGTACTCCGGATCTGGACGCCTTCGTTGGGGAAGGGGCTTTTTTCCAACCGCATGGGTTCCTTCCTCGCGCCTGCTCGGGGGGTCGGGATGGAACGGTGAGCCTTCGGGGTACTCGGGGTCCCGCGGGAAGGGCAAGGTGGTCCGCCGGTTACCTGCCCACACTGTAGAGCAGCACCACCACGACCACGACCGCCACCGCCGTGTAGTAGCGCTCCTCAACCAAGCGGGCGACCGCGGTTGCGCGCTCACCCTGTGCGGCCAACGCACGCACCAACCCGGCACTGACGGTGCGCCACGACTGGATCGCACGCCGCGCCAGCCCAACGACCGGGTTCGCCAGCAGCACCGCCACCCCTAGGAACGCACGCGCCGGGGCAGGCAGCATCTCCTCGCCCCGCTGGGTCCGGTAGAGCGCAATCGCGGCGGCAATGGTCACGACGATGCGGTCCGGGCTCGCAACGCGAAAGGCGTCGACGAGGCGGGGTGGTGAGCTGGTACCGGCCATGACCACGCTCACCGGGGCGAACCACGGCCCGACAAACGTCGCGGGGAGGAGCGCGGGCGCCACGACCGCGGCGATGCCCGTCGCTGCCACAAGCCACGGCATGGTCTCGCGGAGGGCATCGAGCGCGGTGCCGCGCCGCCGCCAAGAGTCGTCCGGACGCGACCACCCTCCGTCGATCGCACGGTCGCCCGCCGGCGCATGTCCAACCGGTCGCGCACGGGCAATCCGGGTGGCAAGTGCTGCGTTGATCCCCGCTGCAAGGACTGCCCCGCCTGCGCCAATCGTCGCCGTGTCGAGGGTCAACGCCGCGAGGCGGAGCCACCAGCCTGCATCGCTGGACGCCGCGAGCGCGCTCAAGTAGGTGTCCGCCGCCAGACCGCCAATGGTCCCGGGCAGCCCCGCCGCGGTCGCGACGACCAGGACCACCAACCACGGCCCCGCGCTGCGCCACGCGTCGAGCCGGAGGTCAACCAGCCCCGCACGGGCCTGCATCGGCGCGCGCGACTGGGCGCTGCGGGCGGCGAGCGTGCCGAGCAGGTTGGGTCGCACAACCAGCCGGCCCCCGTGTCCTTGGTTGCGAGCGATGGGGACTACATCGGGGCGTTCGGCGCGCGCAAGGCGGGATCCGGTCGCAAGCCGCACCGCGCGCAGCGCCCCGCTTCCTCCCGGTGCCGCCACCCAGAGGAGGGCCGCTCCCGTCGCCGAGACACCATGGAGCAAGGCGAGGGCGCTCATCGTCGCCGGCGCGCCGCTCGCGAGTGCCAAAAGCCCCAAGCCGGTCCGGCCACCCGTGAGCGCCGCGAGCCGGACGCGCGGGTGACCGTGGCCCCACGCCGCGATCACCGCCCCACCGATTGCCACAAGACCCAGCGACGTCAGGGCCAAACGCCAGGCGCCTGCCAGTTCGCCGCCGGTCGTCACGAACGCCACGTCCACCATCGACAGTGAGAGTGCGCTGCCGACCGCCGCGACCGCCGGCATGAGCGGCTGGCGGGCAAGGCGCAGGGCCCACCCGTGGAACGGGACCGCGTTCCCGATGCCGTACGCGACCACGACAAGCCCGGCAAGGCTTGCGTCGCTGAAGCTGACCGACGCGAGTTGCGCGGCTGCGAATGACCCGTTGACCTTTCCAAGCAGCAGCATGCACACCAGCAGGCACAACGAGAAGCCGCCAGTAACAACGAGTCGCCATCGCGCCGCATCCGAGGTGCCGGCGAGGCGCAGTGCCAGTGCGGTGGCCACGAGGAAGGTTCCGGCACCGAGAACGACCGACACGAGGTCGCCCGCCACGAGTGCCCACGTGCCACCGGCAAGCGAGACAAGCATCGCGGCGTCCATCCCCGTCCGGCCGTCCGGCACGCGGCGTGCCCACGGGTCGCGCCACGGGGGACCGTAGGCGCGTGCCCATCCGACGACTGCGGCGACCAAGCATGGCACCGCGAGGAAGCTGCCCAGCGCGTCGGCCCGCACTGAGAGCTCCACGCCGTAAAGCCCCAGCGGTGACCATCCCGCAAACGCGGCCTCATGCGCGACCGTCGCCCGGCGCATCGAGGGAAGGATCACTAGCCCAGCCAGCGAGTCGGCGGCAGCGGCAAGCAGAAGGACCGGCACCGTCGCCCGTGCGCCACGAAGCGAGGCCGCAATCGCCGCCGCGCACAGCAGGACCGGCATGCCGAGCGTGAGCGCCAGTGTCGCGCCGTCGTTCACGTTGTCACCACGTCTCGTCCAGGTCCCGTCGCGCAGCGCCTCCGTCGGGTTCGCCCCGGGTCCGTTTTCATGTTTCCCGTGTGCGCTCGTTCACCCTGTGCGCCTTTGGTCAGGGGGCGCCCATCGTCGGTTCGTTCGTCGCGCCTGCCACGGGGGGCGTGTTCCCGGCGGTAATCCATCGCACAGGTGGCGAGCTGCGCCCCGGTCCGCTTCAGGCAACGGGCTTGGGCGTCACCACCGCGGCGTCGGACGCCCCGCGTAGGCGAATCCAGAGCAACCCCACCGCGAGCGCGATTGTCGCCAACGACACGAGCTGGGCCTGTTGCAGGCCAAGGGCCCAGACCTCCTCCTCCCTGACCACCGACAGCACGAGCCGTGCCAGCGAGTAGACGGCGGTGTACGTGAGGAACACTGCTCCCGGGCGCCGTACCGACCGAGCAACGAGGAAGAGCAGCGCGAACAGGGCAAGGTCCCACGCCATCTCGTAGAGTGGGTACGGGTGGGTCGGCACGCCGAAGTACGACGCCCGAGGCAGGAGCGCTGCCGGATTGACGTACACGAAGCCCCACTCGCCACCGGTCGGGCGCCCGGCGACGTCCCCGTTGATGATGCAACCGATTCGGCCAATCCCCTGACCGAGGATGGCGGCATGCGAGATTGCATCCGCGAACGTCCAGAAGTGGAGCCGGTTCTTGCGCGCGTAAGCCCAGACGGCGACACCCCCGCCGATCAACCCGCCCCAGATGGCGATTCCTCCCTCATGCACGGCGAACACACGGAGGGGTTGGTCGCGGTAGAGGTCCCAGCGGTCGACGACGTGAACGAGGCGTGCACCGAAGATTCCCGCGACAACGACCCACACGGCAGCCGAGTAGACGTGGTCCGGATCAACGCCTCGGTCGGTCGCGAACCGTGCCGCCACAATCGTGCCGGCGTAGATCCCGGCCATGATCATGAGGCTGTACCACCGCAGGGCGAAGGGCCCGATATGGGCGATCACCGGGTCAATGTCGATCTCGATCAGCGGAAGCACTGGCGCATCCTCGCCCGGCACGTCCGTCACGGCCGATCGTGCAGTGTAGCGTCGCAGGCGATCTGCGATACGGTGTGGCAGCGTCGGAGGCGGCGCCACGATGACCCCGGGAGGAACGGGTGACCGGCGACAGCATCCCCGATCGTGTCAGGCGCCTGTGGAACCAGGCGAGGGGCCACCCGGTCACCCCGGGCATCGACCGCGGGCCTCGAGGCGTTCACCGGGGTCACGACGCCGACGGCACCGACGAGGCCGCGTCGATGCTCGCGCGCCTCGGCGGCGATGTCTGGGCCGGCGATGTGGTCGAGGTGGACACGAGCGACCCGGGGTTCTGGGGCGCGACCAGCTTCACGCTGTCCTACCAAGTCGGGGCCATTGCGCTTGCCCAGACGGGCGACCACCGCGGCCAGTTCACATTCAACGTGCTGTTCCTTGGAGCCAACCAGGGAGCCGACGTGCTCGTCATCGAAGGTGACATGCCGGCAACCGCACGAGCCTACCTCGGGGTTCGCGGGTCCGGCGCATTGCATGAGGAGCTGGCCCGGTACCGCACTGCCTACCTACGGGACGCGAACGCGGAGGTGTCGTACGACGTGGCCACCGACCGGCTCGGCACCTGGACGGCGTACCAAGTCCGGGGTAGCGGCCGCTTTTGGCTGCGTCACGGGGCGTCGGACGACGTGCCGAGCAGCGCCGGAGGCGTCGACGGGGTCGCATACAGCGATGCCTCGTTCTACTACGGCCCGTCGCTGGCGCAGGCTGGTTGGATCATCCGCCTCATGGAGTACGGCGGGTTCGGGCACACGTTCCAGATGGAGTCGCTCCCACTGTCGGCAGTGCGGTTCTGGCGCCGCGAGCGCCCCGGATCCACGCCGTGAGACGGGTCCTCTCCCGCGTTCCTTTTCCCCGTATGCTGCTTTGGCCCATGCTAGGTGGGCCGGCCCATCCGGTGTGCCACTCTCCCGTCGAACTCAGGGGGTCAGCGGTCAGGGACGCGGCGTCGCTGGAGGGGCGACGCTCCGAACAGCCGGAAGGCAATGGTTGACCCTGATGCGGATTCCCCGGAGGCGGGGAGTGCTTCGCGAGGACATGGAATGCGCGACCGATCGCTCTCCGTTGTCGTGCCGGTGTTCAACGAGGCCGAGTCGTTGGCGGAGCTTGACGTGCGCCTGCGGGCGGTCCTTGACCGGTTGGGCGAGCCGGCCGAGATCATCCTGGTCGATGACGGTTCCCGTGACGGGTCGTGGCAGCGCATGGTCGCGATCGGGCAAGCGGACCCCCGCTACCGCATGGTGCGCCTCCGCCGGAACTACGGACAGTCGGCCGCCCTCGCCGCCGGGATCGACCTCGCCCGCGGGGAGTTCGTCGTCCTCATGGATGCGGATTTGCAGAACGACCCGGACGACATCCCGCGCCTGCTCGCCACCGTGCGGCAGGGCTTCGACCTGGTCAGTGGCTGGCGCAAGGACAGGCACGACGCGTACCTCTCACGCCGCCTCCCCTCCGAGATCGCGAACCGGATCATCGCGCACGTCACCGGCGTCCCACTCCACGACGTGGGCTGCACCCTCAAGATCTATCGTTCCGAGTACATCAAGGACGTCCAGATCTACGGTGAGATGCACCGGTTCCTCCCGGCACTTGTCAAGCAGGCAGGCGGAACGATCACCGAGGTCGTCGTCAACCACCACCCTCGCAAGTACGGCACGTCCAAGTACGGGATCAACCGGACGCTCAAGGTGATGCTGGATTTGATAACCGTGCAGTTCCTTGGGGACTTTGGGTCCAAGCCCATCTACATTTTCGGTGGGGCAGGATTCGCCGCCATCGCGGCAAGCTTCCTCACGCTGGCGTACATCGTGTTCGACAAGATCGTGTTCGCCAAGTCGCTGATCGAGAGCCCACTGCTCCTGCTCTCGGTGATGAGCTTCCTCGTGGGCGTGCAATTCGTGGTCATTGGGCTGGTCGCCGAGCTCATCGTGCGGGTGTGGCACGAGTCGCAAGGCAAGGACCCCTACAGGATCACGACAGTGGCCGAGGCCTCACCCGCCTCTCCCGTCGCAGCGGGAGCCGTTCACGAGGCAGAACGACCAGCCGACGAAGGACGGTGGACGCTTTCGTAGTGGAGGGGGCTTCGGGGGCCCCGGGCTCCGTTTTCATTGCACCACCGGATGCTCGTTCCGTCGCCTTCGGTTAAGCGCGCCCATCGTAGGTTCCTTCATCGCCCTGCTGGGCGGGCGATTACGGGGCGTCTTGCCCACCCAACAAAGGAAGTTCGACGCTTTCGTTGGGGGCGGGAGGTGGGCAGGGATGCCCACGGACCTGCTCGATTCTGCAGCCCGTCGCTAGCCCCGGCGCATCATCCGGGAAAGGTTCCTGGGAAGCGTTCCCCGAGACATCTGCTTCATCATCCCCTGCATCTCGCGGAACTGGTTCAGCAGCTGGTTGACATCCTGCACCTTCGTACCGCTGCCCGTGGCGATCCGTCGGCGACGGGACCCGTCGATCACCTGCGGGAGTGCGCGCTCCTGCGCCGTCATCGACTGGATGATCG
>CAILQO010000087.1 GCA_903836285.1 uncultured Chloroflexota bacterium | reverse complement strand
CGATACATGCCCCCTTGTTCAGGTCGCGGGCGCGCGCCGACGGCGTCGTTCGTGCCAAGCGTGAAGCCGAGCGCGGTTGTGTCAGTGTGCAGAGCCACTGTGAGCGCATCGTCGCGGCCACCGAAGCCTTCCGCGCAGACGTATACCCACGCGGATGCAGCGCGCGTCGCCATCGCACGAAACTGGGGAAGGTCTAGCCGCATTTGGACCGTCGCCGTGTCAGTTGGTGACGTCAAAGCGGCGCGCCAGTCGGGGGACGGCGGGTCGGCGACCGGAAAGCCTCCGGGGAGACGCTGACCGACCACGAGTAGGCAGGCGATGCCCGCTGTCGCCGCTTGGGTCCGACGCCCACGTACCCCGGCGCCGGCGACGATGCCGCCGACAATCGTCACTACGAAGAAGCCACGCGCAATGGCCGTGTCTGCAGGCGTCGCGACGACAGATGCGGCAAACGCCACCACGAGGGACCCGATTGTGACCCACCGCCATCGGTCGAGGGTCACCACTCATTCTCCTGCGCTTGGTGGAACCACACCGTGAACGTCTGGTTGCCGAGGAGGTCAAGGTTGGTAAGTAGTGCGAGTCCGGCGAGTCCCGCGGCGACGATGGCGCCCCGGAAGAGCTGACGAGTCCGTTCGTTGGTGAGCACCGAGTTCGGTGTGAGCGCGCTTGCCACCGCGACGAGCCCTGCGGCGGCGAGCAGATAGACCGCCGGGAACGCGAAGTACGCGACGCGAGGCAGGCGGAACTGCGGAGAAAACGCGATCGCAGGGGCGATCGCGCCGACGAAGACCGCAAGCGCCCACGCGCGTGTGCGGTATGCCGTGATGGCAAGGCCGATCAGGGCGAGAACCCACCACGGGTAGTAGAACGCCCCTATCAGTAACCCGCGTATTGACCCTGCGTGGAACTGCCACCGGAACGACCAGAGCCCCTCAGACATAATCCGCAGCCATATCCGCACGGCGCCGCCCGCCAAGTCGTTGTTGCCTCCGCTGAACCGCAGGCCGAGGAGCCACTCGCCGTACCACTGCCACGTCGTGGCAATCGCGAACGACCCAAGGGTTAGGCCCATGAGGACGGCGGTGCGTATCCGCCCGGTGCCAAATACCCACGTCATGAGTGCTAAAGGAATATGGCCGAAGTACAAGAGCCCTGCGATGCCGGTCGCCCACGCCGCGGCAACCGCTCCGCGGACCTCTGCCGCTCCCCGCGATGTCCATAGCCCGACTTCGTCGAGGAGGACGAGCACCACTGCGAATGCCGCGAACGCTGTCGGGTGCGCTTGTGGGGCGCTGCTCATGAAGATGAACCCTTGACCCGTTGCGACCATTATGGCGGCGACCTCGCCGACCGCTCGGTTTGGCCATCGACGCCATCCGAGCCGCCAGACGGCGAAGGCACTTGTGATCCACGCCAGAAGGTTGGTGATGGCGAACGCCCAATAGGTTCCGAGCGGCGCCTGAAGGAGCGACACCAAGTAGACGTGTCCCGCGCGCCGGTCGAATTCGCCGAAGATGGCTGGCCGATCACCCATGAAGAGACCCAGCAAGTTCAGTAAGAAGAGGCCGTCGCCCTGAGCGGGGTGTCCATCAAGGATCGTCGCGTACCCGTCGGCGTTGGTCCAGTTCTCCATCCCTGCCTCGGGGCGACTGGTCGCGAGGAATGGGTTCGCCGCGTCACCGTGAAGGTGCCACTCGACGGTGCAGGTCAACACGATGGCCGCCGCGAACAGCCACAGTCTGGTCTTTGACACTGGCATGTGCGCTTGGTACGCGCGTTCTGGCGTCAGGATTTCACCAGAGAACCACCGTGCGACCAGGGGAACGGCAGTGGCGACACGTATCAGCGTGTAGGTCCCTGCCCAAAACGTCACCCAGAGCGAAACGGCGAGGTCGAACAGCATCGCGTACGTGCCGGTCGAATCATCGGGGCGCACCCAGTTGATCAGGAGCGTGGCGACGGACGCGGCCACGACGGCGGCGGCCACGTCGGGGCGCGTCCCAATTCCGGTTGTGGCCCAAGCGTGCGCCCGGTGACCGACGTCGGGCTGAAGGGT
>CAILQO010000086.1 GCA_903836285.1 uncultured Chloroflexota bacterium | reverse complement strand
CTCGGGCCATCAGGGGGGCCCCCTCCCCAACGAAAGCGTCCACCCTCCTTCGTCGGGTGGTCAATCTGTCCCGTGAACGGCGCCCGTTGCGACGGGAGAGCGGCTATCCGCAAGCCTTCCCCGTTGCGGCGGGAGAGAGGCATGCTCACACCGACGGCGGCGCCGCCCCTCGGTATTCCACGACGCCGGCGCGTTTGCGCGAACCGCCGCGTGCCACCTCGGCGACCTTCTCCGCAAGAAACGCGTCGTAGTCTCCGCGATCGACCGGCATCGTGACCGTGGCGTCGTGGTGCGAGGCGAGGTACATCGCGTTCCCCAGTTCGAGCGCGCGGACGCCGTCCTCGCCGGTGGCCACGAGCAGGGACGGGTCTCCAAGGCGCACCGCCGCGCAGAAGCGGAGGATCATCTCCTTGTGCTGCCCGAGGCCTCGCGCCGGCGGGTCGACCTCGATGTCGTGCCATTCGCCCTCGGGTGCGACGCCGTGGGCGCCCTCAAGGAGGTTCGCTTCGAGCGATCGAGCCATCTTGTAGTGGCGGATGCGCCCGTCGATCACCTCTAGGGTGCCGAGCGTCCCCCGGAAGAGGAACTCGGTGCGCCCGGGCCACTCGGAGGTGGTGGTGTAGAAGGTGTCGACGCGGTCGTCGCCGTGTTCGAGGAGGGCGGCGACGGTGTTTTCGACTTCAATCTCGTGGATGCGCGTGCGGGCGACGGCCTTGATGCGATCGGGCGTGCCCGCGAGCCAGCAGTAGAGGTCGAGGTGATGGGGGGCTTGGTTCATGATGACGCCCCCGCCCTCGCCGGCCCACGTGCCGCGCCACCCACCGGAGTTGTAGTAGGTCTGGGTGCGGTACCAGCCGCTGGCGATGAAGTTGACGCGGTAGATCCGGCCGATCACGCCGTGGGCGATCATCTCGCGGGCCTTGACGTACCCGGGCGTGAGGCGCTGATTGAAGTCCATGCCGAGGAGGACGCCCGCGTCGCGACACGCCTGCACGATCTTGTCGGCCGAGGCGGGGGTGTGCGCGATCGGCTTTTCGCAGAGGACGTGGATGCCCGCGGCGGCGGCGGCGAGGGCACCCTCTTCGTGCTGCGGGTGCGGCGTGGCGATGATCGCGACGTCGGGATGGGTCGCGGCGAAGAGGGCGGCGGGCGTGTCGAACGTCGGGAGCGGCGCGCGTTCCGGATGGTCCGGGTGTGCGGCCAGACCGTGAGCGCGTGCGAGGTCGACGTCGGCGAGGCCCACCACCTCAAGGACGCCCGGGTTCTCGGCCTCGATGGCGCGGGCGTTGCGGAGGTGGTCGCGCCCCATGACGCCGACGCCGACGATGGCGACCCGGATCGGCCCTTGCTTTTCGCGCATGGATCTCTCCCGATGGTTGTGCCGGTTCGCTCACCCCAGTGCCCGTACACGCAAGGCAGGATCCAGCGGGACCGGTTGCTTGCGTGCCAGTCTACCCCCGGGTCCGGCCGGCGATAGGATGGTGGCATTCACGCCCCTTCCACATTTGGGCGCGCGCGACGACCCTAGGGAGTCTCAGCCGATGCGAATCACCGAGGTAAAGGCCATCGTCGTCGAGCTGCCGGCCCGCACGCGCCGTCTCGAAATCGTTCAGGTGCCGGACCCGTTCCGCCTGCGCTACACACACCGCGATGTCGGTTCGGATCGTGCTGAGACTGAGACCTACTTGGTCGTGCGCACCGACGAGGGCATCGAGGGCATCTGCACCGGCGCGCCGGCGCCCGCCGTCATGGAAGTCCTCCGCACGCAGGTGCTTGGCACCGACCCGCTACGTCGCGAGGAGACG
>CAILQO010000085.1 GCA_903836285.1 uncultured Chloroflexota bacterium | reverse complement strand
AGGGCCGGCGGCGGCACGCAACGCCGGGGCGGCGGCGGCGGCGGGGGCGGTCGTGCTGTTCCTCGACGATGACTGCGTGCCGGACCCGGGGTGCATTGGCACACACTGGGCGGTGCAGGCATGCGCCACGGCATCAAGCGAGGGACTCGCCGTCCTGGGGCGCGCGCGGTGGGACCCGGACCTACCGGTATCGCCGCTAATGCATGTCGCGATGCGCGGCGCGCAGTTCGACTACGACGGCATTGCAGACCCGAATGATGTGCCGTTCTCGCGTTTCTACACCGCGTGTGCGTCAGTGCCCCGCGAGCGCTTTTTGGGAATGGGTGGGTTTGACACGACGCTGCCCCGCTACGCCGCGGGAGAGGACACCGAGTTTGCGTGGCGGTGGGTGCAAGGCGGTGGGCGTATCGCGTATCGCGCCAACGCGACCGTCCGCCACGACCATCACCTAGAGTTGCGCCCGTTCCTCGAACGGCAACGGCGCGCCGGGCGGGCGGCGGTCGAGGTGGTTGCCCGCCACCCGGAGCTCTTTGAGGCGCTGGGCCTGGATGCCATCGCAGACGTCAGCGCGCGCGAGCAGTTCTACGTGGCGCTCATGCGCTACGCGTTCGTCATCGGCGTCGAGGAGGGGCTTGGCGCACCGGCGCGACCGGACGACCTGCCCGGTGAACACTTGCGATCGGTCGTGGAGGAGTGGTTACCAGTGTGGGCGGTCACGGCGGCGTCGGAGCGGAGGGCCTGGCAGGCGCGCGCGGAGGCGATGGCGGCGGCGGTGGCTGACCGCGACGCGCGACTCGCGGAGGTCGTACAGGCCAAGGACGCCCGTATCGCCGCCCTTGAAGTGGAGTTGGGGCGTCTCCACCGGTTCCCGCCGGTGCAGGTGGCACGTGCAATCGCCGGTTGGTTGCGGCGCGCCCGCTGACCGATTCCCGGTGGGCTGGTGGCACAATGGGTAGGCCGGGTTGTGCAAGGCCGGACAGAAGGACACGCGCATGAGCGGAAGCCGCCCCCACGACCCAATCGAGGACGACGGGGAGGAGACGGACGTCGAGGTGATGGCCGAGCGCGCTGTCGCGACGATCGTCCGCCTGGCGTCGAACGACGAGGCCTGCAAGCTGCTTGGCATCGACGGCACGCTTGAGGATGAGGTCGACATCGACTTCGCCGTCGAGCCGATCGACTACGTCGCCCAAGAGATCGCCCAAGCCCTGGCGCACGCAATCTCCCCGACGGATGGGGATGATGCCGTGCCGGTGCGCTCGCTGTCGGCCCTTGTTGCCCTTGTCCGCCTCTACCAGACCACGAAAGATGGCTTCATCGACGAGGCCGGGTTGCTCGAGGCGGTCATTGACCGGCTTGAGGAGGACGTCGAGGGCGACGGGGAGTACGAGTAGGCGGAGGCGAGTCCCGTCAGCCACGCGCGCGCCAGAAACGCGGTGCGCGCTACGCCGTTGCGGTGTCGCGGTCCCAGTGCATTCGCCCGATCCCGATGAAGGTGCGCGTCGACTCGACAACGCTGATCGTCTGGATCCGGTTCGTCACCAGTTCATCGAGGGCATCCGGGTCGGGGACCTCCACCTTGGCGATGACGTCCGTCTCGCCGTAGATGCCTGACGCCTCGACGATCCCGGGAACGTCGCGCAGGTGGTCGACGAGCGGCCCGATCTGCTTGGCCGGGACCTTGATGAGAATCCACGCCTTCATGCGTTCCTCCGGCCGGTTCGGCGGGGTGAGGTGGCGCCCCGGGAACGCCTGGGCGTACCGGTAGACGCGTGGCACGCCGGCGACGAGTCCATCCTCGAACAGGCGGTCGAGGACGTCATGCACGTCCGACTCGTGGGTGACGCGAAGGCGCGCGATCACGTCAGCAGTCTCGGCGTAGATGATGCCGGCCTCGCGGACCTTGTCGCTGAGGGAGAGATGGTCGAGCGCCGCCTGCCACGAACGCGTCGGCACCGGAAGCAGGACGTACGCCCACGTCGCCGGTTCACGCGCGACGAGTTCGTAGGCGCGTGCAATCGAGATGCCACGCTGGTAGTAGCGCCAAATCCCGCGGATGCGGTCGAGGTCGCCCTCGGAGTAGTCGCGACGGGCGATGCGCGCCTTCTGCAGTTTTTCCGGCGCGATGTAGCCCTGCGACTCGAGGTAGTGGACGAACCGCTTCTCGAGGCCGGGAACCGCGGCCAAGATGTCCTGCAGGCGCATGCTTGGGCGATGCTACCGGACGCGGTGCTTCCGGCAGGCTAGGTGAGCGTCGATGGGGTCGAGGGGTGGGAGCCGGAGCCGCCTGCCTCGCGCGCGCCGCGGATGCGCAGGGCCAAGTGCAGCTCAAGGGCGACTTGCGGGTCGTGCGGGTCGCGCCCGGTCAGGGCAGTGATGCGTCGTAGCCGGTATCGGATGGTGTTTCGGTGGGTGCCGAGGCGGACGGCAGTGGCTTCGAGGTTGGTACCGACATCGAGAAACGTTGCAAGGGTTGCAACGAGGGAGGTGCCTCGATCGCGGTCGTACGCCGCGATCGGACCGAGGTGGCGGTGCTCGAAATCGTCGAGGCCTTGGTGAGGGCCGAGGCGATCAAGGAGATCCTCGATGGCACCGCGGCGCGGCGTCGGCGGCACGTCCATGCAGGTGCTCCACCGGGTGCGGGGGCCAGATCACCTCGCTCCCGTCGCAATGGGGGAGAGGTTGGGGAGGGGATTTCTCTGATGCCGAAGGGGGAAGGACGAGGGGGTGGAAATGCGCTTGGGACCGCGAGCGTCGCCTCCGCTCCGGTCACCAGCATCCGAGGTGCGCACCACCCTATGCAAACTCCTCATCAACCCCCTCCCGTCGCAACGGGAGGGGGCTAAGGGGGCAATGGATCCCCGGGTCTGCGGATGAAGGCACCCGGGGAGCGGGCTAGCAGTCGAAGTAGAGGTGGAACTCGTACGGATGCGGGCGCAAGGCGACCGGTTCAAGCTCCTTGGTGCGCTTGTACTCGATCCAGTGCTCGATGAGGTCCTTGGTGAAGACGCCACCACGCAGGAGGTACTCGTGGTCATGCTCCAAGGCGTCGAGAACCTCGCCGAGACTGCCTGGCGCGGACTGGATGTGCGCGGCCTCCTCGGGCTCAAGGTCGTAGATGTCCTTGTCAACCGGGGCCGGGGGCTCGATCTTGTTCAGGACGCCGTCGATACCGGCCATGAGGCAGGCCGCGAACGAGAGGTAGGGGTTGCATGTCGGGTCCGGTATGCGGAACTCAAGGCGACGCGCCGCCGGGCTATCGGACAGGATTGGGATGCGGATGCAGGCGGACCGGTTGCGCGCGGAGTAGACGAGGTTGATCGGTGCCTCGTAGCCCGGAACCAGTCGACGGTAGCTGTTCGTCGACGGGGCGGCGAAGGCCAAGATCGACGGGCAGTGCTTGAGGAGGCCGCCGATGTACCACCGCATCATGTCGCTCATCTGGGCGTACGACGAGTTGGCGTCGTAGAACAGCGGCACGCCGTCCTTCCAGAGGGACTGGTGTGTGTGCATGCCCGACCCGTTATCGCCGTAGAGCGGCTTCGGCATGAAGGTCGCGGCGTAGCCGGCGTTGAACGCTTCGTTCTTGATGATGTACTTGTACATCATGACGTTGTCGGCCATCTTGACCAGCGTGTCGAACCGCATGTCAATTTCACACTGGCCACCGGTAGCGACCTCGTGGTGCTGCGCTTCCACGCGGATCCCACACTCGACCATCTTCAGGACCATGTTGGAGCGCAAGTCCTGAAGGCGGTCGACTGGCGGGACGGGGAAGTAGCCCTCCTTCGAGCGCGGACGGTAGGCGAGGTTGCGCCCCTCCGGCCCCGTCGCTGGCGTGACTCCACCTTGCCCGCTGTTCCATATGCCTTCGTCGGAATCGAGGAAGTAGTAGCCGCTCCGCATGTCCTGATGGAAGCGGACGTCATTGAACAGGTAGAACTCGCACTCTGGACCGAAGTACGCCGTGTCGGCGAGACCGGAGGTCTTCACGAAGGCCTCGGCCTTGCGCCCGACGTTGCGCGGGTCGCGGCTGTACGCCTCCTTGGTGACCGGGTCGAAGATGTCGCAGACGAGGCTGAGGGTCGGCACCTTGTAGACCGGGTCGATCACCGCGGTCGATGGGTCAGGGATCACGAGCATGTCGGACTCGTTGATCTTCTGCCACCCGCGGATGGAGGAGCCGTCGAAGCCAAGCCCTTCCTTGAAGACACCGACCGATAGCTCGCTGATCGGCACAGTGAAGTGCTGCCACGACCCCGGCAGGTCGATGAACTTCAGGTCGACCATCACCAGACCATTGCGGCGCGCCCAGTTGATGACGCCCTGCGGGGTCGGATCCGGACAGGTGCGGGCCGCCGGTAGCGGCAACGCGACTTCCTCTGCGACGGACATTCGGTCGTTCTCCTCTGCTCGTGTCCGCGACCATGATTGGTCCCGGCCGGCTCCAGGTACTGCCCCCTACCCCCGACTGGGGTCGCGCAGCCTCACCAAGGAGGTTAGCGACGCACGGCAGCCCGTCACCCCGTGCAACCCACACGAAAGCCCCGGCAAGCCCTTGTATGGGATGCACAACAAGGACGACCCCCCCTTCCCGTGTCGCTTCAGGAGAAGGCTTGGCACGCGGTGGAAGCCGGTCCAACTGTCCCGTCGCAGCCGGGGTGGTGGTTGGTACGCTGGTCACGTGCTGGCCGTCCCGCTTGGGCTCTTCGTCTTCCTTGTCCAGATCGCGGTCGGTGGGGCAATCGTCCAGGCATTCCTCGACTGGCTGGAACCCGACATCAGCTCGGGCTACTTCGAGCTGAACCACCTCTTCTTCATGCTTTTCGGTGGTGCCGGCCTCGCGTTGCGCGCCTACCTCCCGGCGGCGCGAATGCTTCCGTATGACGCGGGGGTGCCGTGGATTGACCTTGAGGTGTGGGCGTGGGGCGCCTTCCTCGCCTCCGTCGCCGTAGCGATGGTGCTGTTGCGGGCACGCCAACGGGCGCGTGCGACGCGCGCGGGCTTCGTCACCGCTGCGGTCGGGCTTGGTGCGATCGTCACAACGGCCCTCGCTGACGCGCCGCCGTCGGTGGACCCGTCGGTGACCGTGGCAAGCCTCGTGCTCGGGTCGCTCGCGCTGGGTACCTCATGGAACGGGATGATGCTCGGCCATTGGTACCTGAACACGCCACGGCTTGCGCCGCGCCCGCTCGTGCGCCTGAACCTCTCGATGGCGGCGGTGCTGCTGGTTCAGGGCGCTTTCGTCACCTTCGTCGCTGTGGCGCGGCTGCCCCACGTCCTCGAGTCTTGGGTGGTATGGGTGCGCCTGGGGGT
>CAILQO010000084.1 GCA_903836285.1 uncultured Chloroflexota bacterium | reverse complement strand
GAACTTGGTGCGCAGATCGCATGCGACTATGCCGGCCGTGCCCCGGTTTTGGTGGGCATCCTCAAGGGTGCAACGCTGTTCGTCGCCGATCTCGCGCGCGCGATCAACTTGCCGGTCGAGTTCGACTTCATGGCCGTATCAAGCTATGGGTCGGCAACCACCTCAAGCGGTATTGTCCGCATCACCAAGGACTTGGACTCAAGCATCGACGGGCGCGACGTAATCCTCGTGGAGGACATCGTCGATAGCGGGATGACCCTCAGATACCTCCGCGAGTACCTTGAGCGCCGGAACCCCGCATCGCTTGCTGTATGCACCCTGCTTGACAAGCAGGTCGCCCGCAAGGCGGACGTGGCGGTCGAGTACGTTGGCTTCCAGATCCCGGATGCGTTCGTCGTCGGGTACGGGCTTGATTACGCCGAGCGATACCGGAACCTGCCGTACGTCGGCATCCTGCGCCCGTCCGTGTATGAGCAGTAGCGCCGTGCCACCCGACAGGCCGCCGTTGATGGTCTCGGGACCCTCGTATACTCTGGACGTGCTTTCATTGGAGTCGCGCAAGTGAAATTGGACGCGCGGTGGCTTCGGAACAGTTTCGTCTACCTCGTCATCATGGTCGCGGTGCTCGCGATCTTTTTCACGCTGTTCAGTCCGCAGGCACGTGAGACCCAAGTCCCAATCACGGACCTCATGGCAATCGTGGTGCGGGATGCCAAGCAGAACCGCGTCGACACGCTCGTCGTGCAAGGCAACCGGCTCCTCGCCGACACAAGCGAAGGTCGCAAGGTTGCGATCAAGTCAGACAAGACTGATGTTCTTGACCTCCTGAGCCAGAATGGGGTCCGCTTCGAGCAGGTCAAGGTCGAGATCCGTGAACCCAGCCAGTTTGCGTCCTGGCTCGGTATCGTCGGCTCCTTCCTCCCGGTCATCGTCTTCGGCGCATTGCTCGTCTTCATGATGCGCCAAGCGCAAGGGTCCAACAATCAGGCGATCAGCTTCGGGAAGAGCCGCGCGCGGGTCTTCATGGGGAACCGGCCGACCCTCACGTTCGCCGACGTCGCGGGGGTTGAGGAGGCCAAGCAGGAACTGGCGGAAATTGTCGAGTTCCTGAAATACCAGGAGAAGTTCGCGGCACTCGGTGCCCGCATCCCGCGGGGGGTGCTGCTTGTCGGTCCGCCCGGAACCGGCAAGACGTACCTCTCACGCGCCGTGGCTGGCGAGGCTGGGGTGCCGTTCTTCTCGATTTCCGGCTCCGAATTTGTCGAGATGTTCGTTGGCGTCGGCGCGAGTCGCGTGCGTGACCTGTTTGACCAAGCCAAGCGCAGTGCGCCGTGCATCGTGTTCGTCGACGAGATCGACGCGGTCGGCCGCCAACGCGGCGCTGGCCTCGGCGGCAGTCATGATGAGCGGGAGCAGACTCTCAACCAGATCCTCGTCGAGATGGACGGGTTCGACACCAATACCAACGTCATCGTTCTCGCGGCCACGAACCGGCCCGACGTGCTTGATCCTGCGCTCCTCCGACCGGGTCGCTTCGACCGGCGGGTAATCCTTGACAATCCAGACATTCGCGGCCGTCAAGCGATCCTTGAGGTGCACGCCCGAGGTAAGCCGCTTGATCGGGTTGTCGACCTAGGCGTACTTGCCCGGCAGACTCCTGGCTTCTCGGGCGCGGACCTAATGAACCTCCTGAATGAGGGGGCTATCCTGAGTGCCCGTCGGAACCGGAAGACGATCGGGTCGACTGAGCTTGAGGAAGCGATTGACCGCGTCATCGCTGGGCCTGAGCGCCGGAGCCGCGTGATCTCCGAACGTGAGCGCATGGTGACGGCGTATCACGAGGTTGGCCATGCCATCGTTGCCAAGATGCTTCCGCACTGCTACCCGGTTCACAAGCTCAGCATCGTGGCGCGAGGCCTAGCCGGCGGCTACACCCGCTACCTTCCACCGGAAGACACCTACATGCAGACGCGGTCCTTCATGGAGGACATGCTCTCTGCGATGCTCGGCGGGCATGCGGCGGAGGAAATTGTCTTCAGCGAGCTTACGACCGGAGCCTCCGATGATCTTGACAAGGCGACGGACATGGCACGGCGAATGGTCACGCGGTACGGCATGAGCCGACGCATGGGGCCTCGGACGTTCGGCAAGCGCGAGGAACTGGTGTTCCTTGGGCGCGACATCTCAGAGACCCGGAACTATTCCGATGCCACCGCCCTGGCCATTGACGAGGAGATCAGTGAGATCATCGCTCGGGCGCATCGCACGGCGCGCGAGCTGCTGATGAAGCATCGCGCCAAGGTCGACGAGATTGCCCACCGCCTCATCGCCGAGGAGACGCTCGACTCCGAGGCGTTCAACGCATTGTTTGACAACCAGGATTTGGTGATCGAAGCGTCACCGGTCCCGTCAGCTTCGTTGCCGGCACCGCACGCGGACCCAGTTGGGGAGCCAGAGACGCTTCCGCCGGTTGGACGTCCCGCGGTCGCCTAGGGCACGTTGTTGGCCGGTTACACACGCCGACGTTTGGCGCCGGCGCCCCAAGTGCTGCTCAAGTCAGGTCGTTCCTGAACAGTTCGATCTGCTCTCCGGCCGGTCCGGTGAAGAAGGCGATGCGCACGGGCAGAGGGAAGTCGCGGTTCTGGATCGTGACATCCTTGGGTTCGACGGTGACCTCGCAACCTCGTGAACGCGCCGCCTCGATGACGCTGTCAACGTCGACGCACCGCACGGCATAGTGCAGGATGGTGCCACCAGAGGGCGGTGGCGTCGTGCCGCCTTCGAACACTTCGAGGTAGTCACCCTTGCCCGTGTCAAGCATTACGGCCCGCTTGCCCAGGTCACCCCATGCGACCTTTGGCGAGAAGCCAAGCACGTCAGCATAGAACTTGACCGCCGCGTCAAAGTCTGCGACACGAACGGCGACGTGGTGGAAGCCCCCTCCACCGAGAACGGCATTGGTGCCGGTCATGAAACCCTCCGGGCGCACCCCCGTGGCGTGCCGGCTGACATCGTACTCGAGGGCCCGAACGGGTGCGCCACTACGTGTCGCCGGCAATCGAAGCGTCGGCGTCGCGCACAGCGAACGCCCGGTCACATGTCTCGTCCACCAACCACGTCTCGCCGTAGGCGCGCAACGCCTCGACAACAGGCACGGCCGCCACGCCCTTAGGAGTGAGCATGTACTCAACACGCGGCGGGATCTCCGCGTACATCGTGCGTGTCGCGATCCCGTGGTCGACCAAGTCCCGAAGCCGATCCGTCAGGACGCGCGGGCTGATCCCGGTCGAGGCCTGCAGCTGCGTGAACCGCTTCGGGCCGCCCGACAGGTCGCGCACGAGCAGGAGCGTCCACACGTCCCCTAGGAGCGCCGCGGCACGCGCGACGCCGCACACGCGACCGTCGCGACCCGTTGCCGCCGACGCCCCGTCCCGAGTGGTCGCGCGTACGGACATGTGACGACGCCCTCCTCAATGAAGTACCCATAGCATCGCATGCGACGCATGGGATTGCTGCTATGATGAGCGCAGTGGCTACGGGTTATGTAGCCAAATACCTTTGGGAGCATCACAATGGCCGGACCGAGTACCTGGAAGATCGATGGTAGCCACTCAAACGTCGAGTTTGCCGTCCGTCACCTCATGGTCAGCACTGTGCGCGGACGGTTCGGTGCGGTCGAGGGCACCCTCGTCCTTGATCGCGACCATGCCGCGAACAGCCACGTGGACGTGACGATTGCGGTCGCGAGCATCGACACCCGCAACGAGCAGCGTGACGGCCACCTGCGCTCCGCCGACTTTTTCGACGCCGAGAACCACCCGCACATCACCTTCCGGAGCACTTCGGTCGTCCCGGCGGGCGGGGAGACATACAAGGTCCACGGTGACTTGTCGATCCGCGGTGTGACGCACCCGGTGACCCTCGATGCCCAGGTTCTCGGGTTTAACACGTCGCCGTGGGGCAAGCACGTGGTCGGGTTCGAGGGCAAGACCACGATCAGCCGCAAGCAGTGGGGCCTTGAGTGGAACGTTGCCCTTGAGACCGGAGGCGTGATGGTCAGCGACGACGTCCGCATTACGCTTGACTTCGAGGCGATCGAGGAGGTCGCATAGGTTCCACACGCCCGTGCGCGCGACGGTTTGGCCGACAAAACGACCAGCACGTCGCGCACTCCTGCGCGCCCCTAGTACTTCGCCTAGCGCTCACGCGGCGCTGTCATTCGATTGGCGGGTCGGCCAGCCACGCCTCGGAAGCGATCGTTGTCTCACGCCCGTGACCGGGAAGGACCCGTGTTGCACTGGGCAGCATCGACAGGCGCAATAGGGATGCGCGCAAGTGCGCGGCGTTGCTGTCTGGGAGGTCATGACGCCCGAACGTGCCGGCGAAGAGCGTATCCCCGCTGAAGAGCGTCCCAGACGACTGGTGATGCAGGCAGATTGCGCCGCTGGAGTGGCCAGGGGTATGCAGCACCGTGAACGACGCGCCAGCGAGCACAATCTCATCTCCGTCGGCCAACGGGTTCGTGACCGGCGCAGCCGGGTTCAGGTATCCGGGAAAGAACCGCGAACGCTGCGGTGACGCGAGGTATGTCACGTCACTCTCGTGCGCCGCGACGGGCGCCCCATGGGTCGCTGCCAGCGGCCCGGCCTCCCCGACATGGTCAAAGTGACGGTGGGTCACGACGACCATGCGAAGTGTGGCCCGCCTGAAGGCAAGGCATCGATTGATTACCTCGGTCGATTCGGGCGCGGGATCAATGACCGCGGCGTCACGGGTGTGGGGGTCGACGAGGACATACACGTTGGTGCGAACGGGTCCGCACACGAACGCCTCAAGGTCGGGGAAGGGCGTCGCACGCCCGGTGGCAGCGGTCATGCAAGCAGTATCCGGGACAAGCCGCAACGACCGCCGACCCGTGGGGGATAGGATGACCCCGCCGAGGCAGGTACCCGGCGGAGGGAGAGACTGATGGCCAGCGAAACTGTCGCATCGCCGACGCGCGTCATCATTCGGGCGCAACGACTGACCGAGGAGGCATTCCGTCCGTACGGGCGCATCGTTGGCACGTCCCGGGAGCCGCTGACGGCGACTGACACGCCATTCGCTGCAAACCTCGTCCACCTTCGGCGCGTCGGTGGCACGATCGACTACATCAACCGGCACCTTGACCACAGCCAGATGTTCGTTCCGCTCCTCCCGATACCAGTCGTGGTAGTGGTGGCACCTCCCGAGCAGCCAATGATCGGCTTCGATCCTGGATCGATCGTCGCCTTCATCGCCGATGGCACGCAGGCGTTCATCCTGGGTGTTGGCACGTGGCACATCGAGCCTCGCGCGCTCGCATCCGATCACTGCCCGATGGTGAACGTGCAGACCACCGGGTACCGGGCGCACACCGAGATCATCGGCTTCGCGGACAGTGGGCTCGAGATCGGTCTCGAGATCGACGTCGCGCACGCCTGACTGATCCCGTGCAAACACGATGCCGGCCCCCTGGCGGAAGGCCGGCATCCGTTTCCAAAAGCGAGTGCTCGGGAATTGGCCGCGGTCGTGACCGCGCTACACCCACCGCCGACAAGGAACCTGCCCACTCATGGTCAGGACCAATCGATCAACGGTCAGAAGACTCGCCTCGGCGGCAAAAAGGGCCTCAGAGCGGGCGACGTGCACCGCCCGCTCCTCGGCTTAGTTCCCGCCGGTCGCCGCGGTCACCGGTCGACAACTCTTATCGAGAAGTCGTACCGCACTGCGACGTTGTGCGACGCCAGAGCTCCCTCTCGGCTGAAGCACCATGGAAGGTCATCGTCGAGCGCTTCGGTTCCCTTCCGGGACCCGCCTGCACGCCGATGAACCGCGGTTCGATTGGCGTCCCTGCCGTTCGAGCTCCGCAACCATCCGACACCGTCATCATCGGCAGGTCCACCGAATCCTTTAGACCTGCGGCACGCGGTGCGGCAGACGCGAGGAGCGCAGACCGATTGGGCGATCCAGCGGCTGGATGGTCACGTGGGCGGGTGGCTTCAAGCGCCCGGCGACTTATCGCGCATCGCCAAGGAGTTGGCGCCGAAAACACACTGCCGGCTCCCCGCGGACGGGGGCCGGCCTGTGTGATCTTGCAGATTGTGCGACGGGTGTGACCCGCACCTGCGACCGAGACTACGCGAACCGTGCTCCGGGAGACTGACCCGTGAGGGCCAAGACCAACCGATCCACCGTTGGGACGTAGTCGCCGCCAGCGACCATGGCCTTCAGCCGAGCGACAAACGCCGCCCGAACCTCCGATTGATTGCCGTCGGCCGAAGCGGTCACTGGTCGGCAGCTCGAGTTGAGCCGCCGCCCCGCACGGCGACGCTGAGGCATGCCTGAGCTCCTTCTCGGCAACGTGCCCGTGAGGAAGGGCTTCAGCCCCGCGAACCCGCCGTAACGGGTGCTTGGGACCCCCGCGCCTGCTGGCCGATTGGCTTCCCTGCCTCCCGGACCCGCAACCTTCGCTCGCATTCATCATCGGCGTGTCGCCGATTTCCTTAAGCCCCGGCGGCACAACTCGACGAAAGTCGCCGATCCTCGGGTACTCCATCCGGCGTGGAGCTATTTGCGCCGCCATGCCGTGTGCGCGGCCCAAGCCCCAGCCACCGACAGGACGGCACCGGTGACCACAAAGGTGGCACGCAAGCCAAGCGTGGTCGCCGCGGTCGCGCCAAGGACCGGTCCGGCGGCGCCCCCCAAGGCGGTGGCGGTGGTCGTCAAGCCAAACACCCACCCGCGATGGTGTGCAGGGGTCTGCACGGCCACCACGGCCATCGTCCCAGGCATCAGGCCCCCCGTGAAAAGACCGAGGACTGCCCGCCACGCTAGAAGCTCGTACGGGTCGGAAACCCACGCCTGCGGGAAGTAGATCAGGCCTCCGGCAACGGCGCAGGCTGCCATCAATTGGCTGTGTCCGATCCGGTCACCAAGACGCCCCGCAAGAACCGCCGCCACCGCACTCGTCACGGCAGTGATACCGATCACGAGACCCGCAATCGACGCGACTTGCGTGTGCGCGTCGGCGACGAGGTGCTGCACGAAGAGTGGCAGGACCGGGCCCATGGCGTTCTGAGCCGTCGAGACGAGGAAGAGGGTGACGATGACGGCGCCAAGCCCGGGAGTACCTCGCACCAAGGCCGCCGCGTCACGCCAACCATGCTTCGCCCCTTCACGCGTCCCCGCGGTTGGCGGCACGAACTCCTCATGGACGAATGCGACCACGATCAAGCCCGCAATAGCGAGGAGGGCACCGGTCGCCAGGAAGGTCACCTCGTACCCCGCGACGTCGGCGATGACCCCGCCGAGAAGCGGCCCGAAGCTGTTGCCGACAAAAACCGCCGTTTGGAGGAGGCCCAACGAGAAGCCCAGATGCGATGCAGGAACCACGCTCACTACGAGCGTTCGCGTTGCGGCAACGGTCCCCGAGAACGCACCTTGCACCGTACGCAGCCCGAACAGCTCAAGGGGGGTCCTTGCGATTGACATCGCCCCAACGATGATCCCGCCGCCGAAGCACGCACGCACAACCATCGGCTTGCGCCCGTGGCGGTCAGCGAGGTCGCCCCAGAATGGGGCAACAACCGCCATGACCAACATGCCCGCGGTTGACATTGCGCCGGCCCACTGCGCGGCGTTGCCCTCACCAACAACCCCAAGGCGCTGCACGTACAGTGGCAGGAACGGCAGGGCCATGCCGAACGCAACCATTGAAGTGAATTGCGCCACAAGGAGCGCACCGAAGGCAGCACGCCACCCCGGGATCCCGGCGAACGGCGGAGGGAGGGCGGGAGCCGATGCAACCTCCGAGGACTGTTCGCCAGGCGCCTCTGGTGCCGGGTCAGCGACGGCTCGAGCCAACGGACCTGCGCCCACCGGGTTCACCATGGTCGCAGCATACTGCTGCCCCACGGCGCACCTAGCGCAAGATCACGTCGCCACTTGCGGTGGGAAACCAACGGGGTACGTACGAGCGCGCCGCCATGCACCCATTCGGAGCGGCGGCTTGCCGCCGGATGACGGCCGTACTATTCTGACCTATGCCGACAATGCCAAACGCACCTGCGAACTCGACTGGCGGGTCGCTGCGGCTCGCGTCGGTCCTGACCAACCCCAACGACCCATGGTTCATGCGGGTGCAACTCGCGTCGATCATGCTGGTGCTTGTCTCAGTCGCCGCGCTCATGGCGGAGACGGTCGAGGGTGTCGCCGAAGAGTACGCAAGCACGTGGCACGCCCTTGAGTGGGTGTTTCTGGTGGGGTTCGGGGTTGAGTACTTGGCGTACCTGTACGTCGCAACCGATCGATGGCGTCACGTCCGGTCGTTCTGGGGCATCGTAGACCTGCTTGCGACGCTTCCTTCACTCTTCCTCGTCCTTGGTATAGGCCTCGGTGGAGGTTTCCTTCGCGTCCTCCGGGTCCTCCGAGTCCTTCGGACACTCAAGATCATCCGCCTCGCCGTCGTGCGCTACCAGCAGAGCGACGCGGAATCGGGCAAGAAGCGGAACACGCTCTGGCTCGACCTTCAAATCTATGGCATGGCCGTTTTCGTCGCCTTGGTGCTTTCTGCGTCGATCATGTACGAGGTCGAAGGCGGTACCGAGGACACCATGTTCACCGACATTCCGACCTGTCTCTGGTGGGCGATCACCATCCTCGCCACGCATGGGTCGGCGTTCTCGGCAACGACGGCGCTCGGGAAGGTCGTGTCGGGCCTCACGATGCTCACCGGTGTCGCGCTCTTCAGCATTTTGACGAACGTGATCGGGCGTTCGCTCCTGGCAACCCTTCTTGGCGACGACAGCGACCAGGCACCGGCTCCAGATGCGCGCAAGGCAGCTGCGTCAAAGGTGCGGGCCGCCGGCGCAAGAGTGTCGGCCGTAGTGACGCGCACGGTGGACGCTGCCGGGTCGATTGCCGGCGTCGGCAATGTGTCACCGCCCGCGCGGCTTGAACATGGGTTGGGCAGGATTGTCTGGAATGCCTACCACGACATCCACTCGGCGGCCTACGAGTGGGCGTCCAAAGTCGTGACGACCGCGATATTCGTTTCGGTCGGTTGTATCATGCTCGAGTCAGTCGATTCGATCTATGCCGAGTACTCCGTGCCAATTACCGCTGCCGAGTGGATCGTCTCATTGATATTCGTCCTCGATTACGCCGCACAGATGTGGATCGCGGAGAACAGAAGGGCGTACGCGACCTCTTTCTGGGGTGTCATCGATTTAGTGGCGATCATCCCGGTGCTCTTCCCGATCCTCGGCATGACGCAGG
Source organism: uncultured Chloroflexota bacterium (assembly GCA_903836285.1). GTDB lineage: Bacteria > Chloroflexota > UBA11872 > UBA12225 > UBA12225 > CAILQO01. The sequence continues at coordinate 823 of CAILQO010000084.1, read as the reverse complement.
TGAAGTCTGTCCGCCTCTTCCGCATCCTCCGCGTGCTACGCGTCCTCAAGCTCATGAAGGCGGCCGCGGCACGGGCGCGTACATCAGCCAACACGAGCTCCGACACCCTGTTTGTCGATCTCCAGATTTACCTTATTGCACTATTCACCGCGATGGTCATGTCCGGCACGCTGATGTGGTTCGCTGAAGGAGACGTCGAGGCGAACTCGTCGGCGACGAACGCCTTCGAGGGACTTTGGTTCGCGGTCGTGACCTTGACATCGACCGGGTCGGGCGTGAATGTTCCCCAGACACTCCTTGGGCGCATCATTGCTGGCTCGACGATGATCGTCGGCCTGGCGCTATTTGGTGTCCTGACCAGTGTGATTGGGCGCGCTATGCTGAAGTCACTATTCGGCGACGATGGCGGTTCGGACGGTGACCTATCAACGCCCGACGAGCAGGATGCCGACGCAAGCGCATCCGCGCCGTACCTCGCAACCACGTGACCACGCGTGCCCGCCCCGGCGGAGGACACGACGCCTTCGCCGAGGGGCATGGCACCGTGGACGACGCCACGCTTGATCAGCTTCGGTCGGTCGGGACGGCTGCCGCGTGGTCGGCTGTCACGAAAGCCGGCATTCGCCATCCCGTCATGTCTGGGGTCGCGCCGCTATCCGGCCAGGACACGATGCCACTCGTGGGTCGAGCGCGAACGCTGCGATACCTTCCGGTCCGCGAAGACCTGCTCGCGCTCATGAGGGCTCCCGGCGCATCCAACCCACAGCGAACCTTGTTCGAGTCGGTCGGCCCTCGTGACGTTGTCGTGATTGACGCGGGCGGG
>CAILQO010000083.1 GCA_903836285.1 uncultured Chloroflexota bacterium | reverse complement strand
GTCGATCTGCACGACGGTCGGAACGGGGCACGCGGACGCAAGTTACGCCTAGGCGTACGTGAAGTCACGCCATCAGTGACGCCGCCGCGGCGTACGTTCGCAATCTGGACGGCGTAGGTGACGGCGTAGGTGGCGGCGTACCTTCGGTCCGAAGTCACGCCATCAGTGACGCCATCGCGGCGTACGTCCCGGCCCGAAGGTGCGCCGCCGCGGCGTACGTTCGCAATCTGGACGGCGTAGGTGATGGCGTACCTGACGGCGTAGGTGCGCCGGATCGCACGCCGCCAGATACGCCATCGCGGCGTACGTTCCGCTCGACGAGGGGTGGGTGCGCGAGGTCGGGCGCATCATCACCGAGGTTGTTGACACGGTGCGCCTGCGAAACAGCGCCCGGCGAGGCGTCGCCGTATCTGGTACGGCGTCGTCGCAACTACCCCGACGCGCCGAGCGTCCTCACCTATAGAGCGATGTAGGCGGACGCACCGCCCGGCGGTTCGGTGCGGGCGGTCCCTATAACTCTCTCGACGGCACGACGCCGTCGGCGCGGTCGAAGCGACCGACGCGTGGGTAGCGGTACGGCGCCTTCCAGGCTAAGGGCGCGGGTCGGGTCCGGGGCATTACGCCCCACCCGGTCCGCGCCCTTTTGCGTGTGTGGCGCAGGCAATGAGGAGGTGCCGATGGGCACGGCAACAACGACCCCGAGCATGGTCGACGTGGCGGTACGGCTGCCCCGCGACCTCGTGCGGGCGGTCGACACGGTGGCACGAGCGGAGGACACGACCCGCTCACATGTGATCCGGCGAGCGGTGCGCGCGGTGATCCGCGCTCCTCGCCTTGCGGGGGTGACCCCGGGGCGCACCTTGGAGGATGACCTTGGCTAATCTGATGATCTACACCCGACCCCCAGGTACGCCCCCACCGACGACCCGCCGGTGGTCCCACGCCGATGCGATGGCGCGGGTGGCGCAGGTGGCCGGTGCCGCCTCGATCGCGTCACGCGGCACCGTCGACTTCGACCGGGCGGCCCGCCTCGCGGCGGCGCGCGCGCGGCTCGTGGAACTGGGCCTCGATCGGTACGACGACGACGACGGCACCGACGACGTGCCCGTGGTCGGCGTCACCGGCGGCCAGCGTGGCGGGCGCATTGGTCCCATCACCGGCCCCTTCCTGCGCTTCGGGGTCGGCACTCGCACCCCCGCCGGGCAACTGGTCCGCGCGATCAACGCCGACGGGTCCCTGAGGGTCGGGTCCGGTCGACCGGCGGGCGTCGTCCCGCGCGGGCGCCGGGTGGTCTTGCATGGGCGCGTCCCGATGTCTGAGGACGTGCACGGGCGGCCCACATGGTGACGCTCGACCCGATGGTGGCGGCGACCGCCGAGGTCGACCGCGTCGACGCGGCCCTGCGCGATCTCGCCGATCGCGAGGCGGCCCTGATCGTGCGGCGCACGGAACTGCAGGCGCGTCGCGAGGTCGTGCGCCGTGACCTCGGGGCGGCCGTCGTCGATGGTGGCGATACCCCGAACGGGGTCGCGACGCTGCGCGACCTCGACATCGAGGCGGAAGGTGTCGCGGAAGGGCTGCAGGTGCTCGCCCGCCGTCGCGTCGACCTGCAACGCGACCACCTGCTGGCGACCACCGACATCGCGAGGGTGCGGGCACAGGCGGCGGTCGACGAGATCGACGCGACGCTGCCCGGCCTCTGGTCGGCGATCGAGGACGCCGCCGAACGGCTGCGCCTGATCCTGTCAGCACTCACCCACGAGGTCGGCGACGACGCGGCCCGGCGCGCGTGGTTCGAGGCGCGCGACCACGCCGCCGACCTCGACCCATGGCCTGCGCCGCGCGGTCTAGTGCCGCCCGGGTTGACGTCCAACTTCATCGCAACCGTCGAGACGGCGATGCAGGCGCGCCGCCAGCGCGAGGCTGAACGCGTCGAGGCGGCCCCGAACGTGCCGACCCGCGTGCTCTCCCGGGTGCGCGCCGCCCTTGCGGGAGTGGCGTCGTGACGCGCCGGAAGCGGCCCGCCCCCGTCGTCGATCACCGCAACGTCGAGATCGCGCGGACCTATGCCCGCGAGGCGACCGGCGAGGCGGACGACGCGCCCGCCGGGTCTCGCAAGCGGGTCCGCGCCACCCTCGCGGCCCTCACCGTATGGCTTGAGATTTCGCTTGGCAGTGACGACGCCG
>CAILQO010000082.1 GCA_903836285.1 uncultured Chloroflexota bacterium | reverse complement strand
TGACCGGCTCGACCGCCTGGCAGGCCCACGAAGCAGGGGACCGGCGGTCGCGACCGAGGGGCGGTCGATCAGCACCGTGGCGACGCAACGCGTCGAACAGGTGCGGCGGCGGTTCGATGAGGTGACACAGCGTGCGCCGCAGATCGGGCGGGCGACGGTTGCACCGATGGCAATCGAGGCAGCGCGCACAGCCTTCAGTGTGACCCTTGTCATCCTTGGCGCGGGGTGGCGCCTTGTCAGTGGCGTCCGCCTCAGTGGCGCGGCGATGATGCGCCTCGGGGCAGCGGTGGTCGCCTTCGGGGTGATCGGCGCCTTCACGTGGTACGTGGTGCCGTCCGCCACGGTGGCAATCGTGCCTACCGTCGAGACGTGGTCCACCTCCGTCCCGGTCGTGGTGGACCCGGCGGCACGGAAGGGGGACCCTGCCACAGGACGCATTCCCGGGCGCTGGGTGGTCAAGGAAGTGACCGAGTCCGGGCAGGCCAACGCGACAGGCAAGCGGGTGATGCCTGACGGCAAGGCCGGCGGCGATGCCGTCTTTGTCAACCGCTCAGATCGCCAGATACTGGTGCCGAAGGGCACGATCGTGGGCGGTTCGGGGGTGCGCTTCGTCACGCAGTTGGACCTTGCGGTGCCGGCCACCCAAGTCGGCGGCGTGCAGAAGCGCATCGGTGTGAGCCGGGTCGCAGTTGTGGCGGAGGTCGGCGGCACGGCCGGAAACCTTGACCGGGGCAAGCTCGCCACGATCGACGGCCCTCTCTCCGGTCAGCTTGACGTGCAGAACGACCAGCCAATGCGGGGAGGGACCGAACGGACCATTGCGTTTGTCAGCGCTGACGACCGCCGGAAGCTGCTCGAGTCGGTCCAGAAGAACGCCGTCGACAAGCTTGCGGCGCAGGTCAAGGCGCTATCCGTTGATCCCGCCAAGGAAGTAGCGGTCCCGTTGGGCGTTCTCGGTACGCCGGTAACGATCCCGGGGGCGCAAGGTCCGGGCGTGATCGAGGCGACCTTCTCGAAGGGCGAGAACGACGAGGGCTCAAGTGTCTCGGTGACGGTCAAGGCACGGTACGCGGTGACCGTCTTTGAGACGGCGGCGGCGCAACTGATTGCCCAGTCTGGCGCGACCACGATGGTGGCGCAACAGCGCCCGGGGTATGCCCCAACCGGTGGTGCCCCCCGGACGATGGCGCCCGACGTTGGGTCGGTCGATGCCGCGAGTGGTCAGGTGCAGTTGCGGATTCGGGTCGATGCCTCGATTGCGCCGGTCGTCACCGCGTCCGACGTTCGCGCGGCGATCGTCGGCAGGACGACTGACGAGGCTCGCGCCGCGTTGACGCGGATGCCGGGAATCGCCTCGTACCGGCTGGAAAGCTGGCCTGAGTGGTCCTGGAAGCAAACCTTGCCCGCCTTGGGTTGGCGGATCGGGGTGACGACCGCGAACGCCGCCTCCGGCACCTAGCCTCGCACCCATTCCCATGGTGATCGTGGCCCTCGACGTTGGCGAACGCCGGATTGGCGTGGCCGTCGCCGATCCGGGTGGGCGGCTTGCGACGCCGGTCGGGGCAGTCGTTCGACGCGACGGGCCGGGTACACGCGAGGCCATCGCAACGGTCATGCGTGAACGAGGCGGCACCTGCTTGGTAGTGGGTGTACCACTTGGGCCGAATGGTGAGGAGACGCCCCGGGCAGGCGCAATCCGCGTGTTCGCGCGCGGCCTTGCCGACCACCTCGGGGTACCCGTCGAATTCCGGGACGAACGCTACACGACACAGGACGCCTTGGCGCGGTCGCGCGCGAAAAGCGACGTGCCGGAGGGGCGGCGTCGTGGGGCGCGCCGCCCACCGTCGCCGCATGCACGTGAGGTGGCCCGGCGCCGGATCGACGCGATGGCGGCGGCGATCCTGCTGCAGGCCCACCTTGATGAAGCGATGAACGAGGGGCAGGGATCACGCCAGCCCCCACCCGGCGCAATGGGGGAGGTGTCGCCTGGGACCGCGGGGGACCCGCCCGGTCCGGGAAAGGGGCAGGCGCCGACCACTCGAATGACGACGGCAGTTCCCTCGGACGTGTCGGAACTGTTTGCCGATGCCCTGCGCGACGCTGACGACGATGCGGTGACAGCAGGCGACGATGCTGCGCCGTCTCGCGCGCCCGGAACGCGAGGTTAGGCGAGAGTGGCCGACCAACGTCAACCGGCCGGATCGCGCGGCGACCGGCCCGCAGCGTCCGCGGTGCGTCGGACCGACGGTCGGAGGCGTGATCGCTCGGCCGCGCTGCGGATCGGTGCAGTCCTGCTCGGACTCCTGGTGGTGGGCGTGTTCGCGTTCCGGACGATCCTTGCCGAGTTCTCTGCCGGGACAGGGGTCCCGCCGGTCGCCGTCGTGGCCACGGCTCCAGTAGCGACGGTCCTGCCGGGGGCGCAGGTCACGTTTGTGGTCGAGAAGGGCGATACCGCGACTACCATTTCTGAACGACTCGCCCAGATGGGGCTGGTCCAGAGTGCGCGATCCTTCCGATTCCTTGTGATCTGGCGCGGCGCTGAGGATCGCCTGCGTGCGGGGTCCTTTGTCCTGCGGCAGGGCATGACAATGGACCAGTTGATCGAGGCGCTCCTCGCGCCGCAAGTTCGTGAGGCGTCGGTCACCTTCATCGAGGGGCGGCGCATCGAGGAGCATGCCGAGACTCTTGGCAAATCCGGGGCGAACGTTGACTCGGCGCAGTTCCTGTCGCTTGCCCGCGAAGGGTCGTTCGGGTACGACTTCCTGCAAGCGCGCCCGGTCGGTACGACCTTGGAGGGGTACCTGTTCCCGGATACCTACCGGGTGGTCCCCGGCGAGACCACGCCTGAGCAGCTGGTGCAGTTGATGCTCAGGCGGTTCGGTCAGGTGGGAACGCCGAAGTTCCTTGAGGACGCGCGCAAGTCAACCCGCCTGCCGGGCCTGACGCTGCATCAGGTGGTCACGATCGCGTCGGTGGTTGAGCGCGAGGCTGTCCTGGCGGACGAACGCGCCAAGATTGCGGCGGTCTACCTGAACCGATACCGTGACGGCGAGGGGCTGTTCGCCGACCCGACGGTGCAGTACGCGGTGGGGAAGGCGGGCGCGTGGTGGCCGGTGCTTCGCGATGCACCACGTGCCATCGCACCGGACTCGCCGTACAACACCTACGTGGCGCGGGGCTTGCCGCCGGGGCCGATCTGCAGCCCGGGTGAGGCGTCGTTACGTGCCGTGGCGGCGCCGGATTCGACCCCGGCGAAGTACTTCGTGCGGAACGATGTCAAGAATGACGGGTCGCACGTCTTCGCCACGACGTTGGCGGAACACGAGGCGAACCGGGTGAAGTACCAGCGATAGCGAGGCCACGCATCGCCCAACAAGCGGGGCGCGTACACGGTAGAGAGGCGCCTTCAGAGAAGCCCCCTCCCCAACCCCTCCCTTGTTGCGACGGGAGAGGGGCTACTCGGCGTCGATGCGTTCGAGGAGGGTGACCGACTCGACGTGATAGGTCTGCGGGAAGAGGTCGACGACCCCAGTTCGCGCAACGCGGTAGCCGACCTCGGTGAGGCGGCGGATGTCGCGCGCAAGCGTTGCGGGCTCACACGAGACGTACGCGATCCGAAGTGGCGCGAGAACGCCCACGGCCTCCACGACCGCCGGGTCGATGCCGCGGCGAGGTGGGTCGAGGATGAGGAGGCGATCGACGACGGCTTCGCCACGCGCAAGGCGAGGAAGCGCCTCT
>CAILQO010000081.1 GCA_903836285.1 uncultured Chloroflexota bacterium | reverse complement strand
GTGCAGTGAGTTGGTCGTCTGGGGTCACCGAACGAATCGAACGGGCGGCACGCTCACCGGGGTTGCGGCACGGTTCCTCGGGACAATCCCGGTCGCGTAGACCACCGTGTTTCCTTGCCGGAAGACTTCCATCAGTCCGGAACCAGGGTCGTCCAGCTCGTCTAGCCCGGGACCAGGGTACGCCTGAGCCTCAAGGTAGCCCTTCACCACGAAGCTGACCCCGTAGCGCTCAAGCACTTCACGAGCTTCGGGTCCTGAGCCGTTCCGGTAGAACCGCTCCACGTCCCGCTTCCTCCGCTCAACTTCAGCATTCGCAGATTCACCACGCCAGAGTCGTTCGTGCTGGTCCCAACCGAGGACGGTCGGGAACCCGGTTTGTGTGGCGATACGGGAGTACTCGCTGTACGCGCCGCCGGTCGCTTCAAGCACAACCGGCGCGCGCACGTCCGTGTCACCTTGCGCGTTCTCGGTCAACCACCTCGCGGCAGCAAGGTCGTCCGGATGGTATCGGCGCATCCAGTCCATTCCGTCGATCACTGAACCACCAGAAAATCGGTTCGTCCGCAATCCAACGACGTGAACCGGATAGAACGCCATGCCAACCGCGATGACTGCCCACCAGGCGATGAGTCCGTGATGCGCGCCAAATCTGCCGACCAGTGATCGGCTGTCCCGCCCGCGCTCGCCCCACGCGGACACGTGTCCAGACACGAGTCTCCAGGTCCACAACGCCACCTGGGGAGCTGCGACGGCAAGGAGGAACCACGCCTGATAGTACATCTTGAAAACGGTGTTCATTCGCCGCAGCGAACCACCGTAGAAATCTCGAATGTACACAACTTCGCACAAGGCAAGCAATCCAACGGCGAATGCCAAGCAGACGAACGGGAAAGCGCTCGCCTCACCGCCCACTCGAATCGTCCGTTCCGGACCGGGACGAAGCAGATGCATCACCGCGACGAGGGCGAGCACTCCGATCACAACCGCCAATGCGTACGTGCCGAGGTCCCTCAGCTCCGCCACAGCCACCACTACGACTGCGACGCCCGCCCCTCCGATAGCAAGAGTGGCGCGCCGACGGGCGTCACCACCGGAAATGATGAACATCAGAGCCGCAAGGGCCGGGGCAATCCAGAGTAGCTGCAGCCCCCAGAACTCTAGGAACTGGCTAAGCTCGCTCCGGCGGCTCACGAGCCCAATCGGAAGCTCGCCCGGTCCCGCGACGACCGGTGGCCGAAACTCTGTCGCGAATGGGCCGACGGCGAGCACCGCAACGGCTCCCACACTCGCCGCAACTAAGGCGAATCGAACCGCCGTGATCAAGGCCGGAAGGGAGTTTTCGTTGCGCCACCGAAAGACGCCAAGGACCCCTCCGGCCAACACGAGGGCGAACATGGTTGGAAAGTCCCACGAATTCGAGAAATACAGCGTGCCGATCATTGCGGCAACAGGTGTTACCGAGGCCCATGGCGCGATCCGTGCCGCCAACCTGCGCCAAGGCACATCGGCCACGTGTGGCATGGGTTCAGCAAGGCGCGCACCAGCCAACCCTGCGGCCATGCGCAGCGGGAGAGGTGGGTCGAGAAACCACCGATACGCGATGGCTACAGCCAAGACCGCAAACGGAAGGCTGACTACGTGCGGGTGGAGGTCGCCGAGAAGGAATGAGAACGCAGGGAACTCGTTAATGGTGTAGTCGATGTCGCGATCACCGTCCTTCACAACGAGCACCCTCGTCGCGTTCCAACCGATGCCAGACCAGAAGTCGCGCTCCCACAGACCGGACCCATCGAAACGACGCAAGACTGTCCAGAGATTTCCAGCGACGAGCGTGAGCGCAGCGGTCGTTCCCCCGGCAAGTACGTACGGGGTTGCATGTACCCCGGACCAGTTCCCAGCGGGAATCGGAGTTCCTTGGCTGCTCGCCGGGCGGCCGTTGGTCCACATGGCTACTTGATCTCGCGCAAGCGTGTAGCCCAGCGAGAACGTCCCGACCGCCACCATCGAGAACACCAGCGCCAAGGAGAGGTTGAATCCCTCAGCTGGCGCGACGCCGGTCAGCTGGATCAGCAACCCCAGGCAAAGGTAGCCGAAGTAGTAGTAGTTCACACGCGGGTCAGGCATCGTGGGGGATGGGGCCATCCAAGGGTCAATCGGCGGAAACGAGTCTGACCGGGTCACGGCGTTCAGAAACGCGAAGTCCATGAACTTCTCAGTGCCATTGATGTCCGAAGCGAATCCCCTGACCCATAGGAACGCGAGGAACGAGAAGACCAAAATCGCTTCCTCGAGGATGATCAGCCCGCGACGGCGTCGCCAGAACATGAGCATCTCGCGTCGAGTTTCGCCGGCGATCCCCCAGCACGCGGCTGCGAGGCAAGCCAAAACCCACAGGCTCGTCGTGGACGAGTTCGTTGCGGCGCCGGTGACTCCAATCCACCACGAAGCGAGCCCGAACGTCAGCAGGCCAGCCGGCAGCGCAAGCCCAAACCCGCGATCCGCAGAGGTATGGAAAAATCTAAAGAGC
>CAILQO010000080.1 GCA_903836285.1 uncultured Chloroflexota bacterium | reverse complement strand
TGATCATCCGAATCGTGGTGGCGGGGCGTGGAACGTACGTCTGCCCCGGTTGCCAAGCGAATCCGAGTTCGTCGCCCTAATCCAGCGACGCTACCGCGAGTGTGTAGTTCGCTCGCGCTCGAGGTCTGGGGGAAGACATGGCGCGACTACTCTCCGAAACGGACGTCCGGGCGCTCGTCGATATGCCACTTGCCATTGCGGCGGTGACTACCGCGTTTCGGTCGCTCGGTGCCGGGACGGGGCGGAATATCCCGCGCGAAAGGCTGTTCCCACAGAGTGAGGCCGGGGTCTCGACGTCGCTTCAAGTGATGTCGGCGACTGTGCCTGAACTGGACGCGATGGGCCTGAAGGCGTACGGGACCGGCCCAGCCGGTGCCAGCTTCGTCGTGCTCCTCTTCCGCGCCTCGACTGGCGAACTGCGGGGGGTGGTCGGAGCCGACTGGCTCGGGCGCTTCCGCACCGGCGCGGCGACGGGCGTCGCCACGAAGGTGCTGGCACGTCCTGATTCTCGGTCGCTGGCGGTCCTCGGAGCAGGTGGGCAGGCAGTTACCCAAGCCCTTGCCGTCCTGACGTCCATGCCGGGCATTCGTGATGTTCGCGTCTGGAACCGTTCGCCTGAGCGGGCAGCGTCGTTCCGGCGGCGCCTCGAGGAGGTTGGCGGGCCGACGGCAGATGCTGTTGCGGTGGTTCTGGCTGATCATCCTCGACACGCGCTTGCTGGAGCCGATATCGCCGTGGCGATCACGTCGGCCGGTGCGCCGGTGCTTGAGGGTGCCTGGCTAGCCGACGGAATGCATGTCACTGGGGCGGGCATAAACCGGGCAAACGTCGCAGAGATTGACGTGGCGGCCGTGGCGCGAGCGGACGTCGTTGTTGTTGATCACCTCGACAATGCGCGGCGCGAGGCGGGCGACCTGATCCGAGCGGCCGAGGCACACGCCTTCGATTGGAGCCAGGCGGTTGAGATTGGCGCGATCTTGCGGGGCGCACATCCAGGCCGAACCTCCTCTTCGCAGGTCACCCTATTTGAGTCTCAAGGGATCGCTTCCGAGGATGTGGCTCTTGCAGCGATGCTGCTCGATCTCGCCGAGGCCAGACAGGTTGGGAGTGTGGTTTCGCTCGGCTCGTGAGTTGGGCTGAGTCGCCTGCCAGCTAGTCAAATCGCAGTTGTCAGTGCTGCACCGATCTGGCGTAGGCAGGCGCGGCTACGTCGACCGTTACGTGTTGCCCGCTGCCCACGCAATGGATCGCGTGAACAACGTCTTGAAGGCCGGTTGGTCGAGTGACCTAGCGTCGTGGCCCGAGGCGAGGTAGACGACTCTCCCGTCGCCGTGCGACTTTACGTATGCCATTGGGTGGCCCTCCGCCTCGGCGAGGACGTGTAGCCCTGCTTGGAGCGGGACGATGTTGGTCCGATCCACGTAGTCGCCCGTCAGTTCGTACAACTCGTCGTCGTGCTCGTACTCCTCGAGGCCAGCCGAGATCGGGTGCGTGTTGTCGACGAATCGGACCGTGAAGCGCTTCAGCGGGTCGTGCTTGGCAAACCGCGCCCCGACCATGTGGAGGTATTCGGGGTAGCGCACGAACGTGGCCGTCGCGGCGTGAACCCCGACAAAACCTGCTCCTGAGTGGATTCGAGCCAGCAACGCACTGACCTGCTCAGGGGTTGGGTCCATCGCCGTCGATGCGTTCACGATGACATCAAAGTCTGCGAGGAACGCTGGCGTCAGGATTGCGAGGTCGTCGCTGATCACTCGGCGCGCGCAGTCAGCGGCACGGAGGTGTGATGCCAAGCAGGCCCAGTGTTCGGGGCGGTTGTGGAACTGGGCCTCCTGTGCGGGCGACTGGCCAAGGATCATCAAAACGCGAGGTGCGGTCACAGCGCTGCTCCCAAGAACTCTTTGAGGATGCCGTCCGGAAGTGGCTTCGAGACGGCCGCGACATTCTGCTCCAGTTCAGCAATATTCTGGTTGCCCAATGGGTTGCCGTGAATGCGTATCTCAGCGAGGCAAAACTGCAGGGCGATATCGAGGAGGCTCACCTCTCGGTCGATGGCCCATTGGCGCATCGCCGTAGCTCGAGCGATGTCCTCTGCGTTCGTCCACCGACCGCGTTCGGCTGCCTCCGCTACTGGAGCGCCAGTCAAGATCCCTCGCATGATCGAGAAACCGTTGAGCACGCCAACGCCGTGCTTGGCTGCCTGCTCAAGGATCCCTCCGCGCTCCGCAGCGGAACGTCGCAGCAAATTGAAATCCGAAAACGTGAGCATGACATCGACTGCGCCGGTTTCCAGCGCCTGCCGGTGGAAGTCGTGTGGTCGCATGCCGAACCCCACGTGGCGCACAAGGCCTCGGTCCTTGAGGCGCAACGCACCGTCAAGTGCGCCACCTCTCGCGAGGACCGGCGCCATGTCGGACGGGTCGTGCAGCAGGAGTGCGTCAAGGAAGTCAATGTGGAGGAGCTTCAGCTGGTGTTCCACGTCGCGCACAACATCGTCAGCCGTACCCGCGTGCTCGAGTTGGAGGGGCGTCAACACGCGATGAAGGCAGAGGCGTGCACTGACGATCACTCGTTCCCGAGGAACGCCCTGCAACGCGAGGCCCAGCTTCCGCAGTGAATCGCCATAGCATCGAGCACAGTCGAAGTGATTGACGCCGAGGTCAATCGCGTGATGCACCAACGCAATCGCCGCGTCGTCGCCCACGTCACCAAAATGGTTGCCGAAGCCCTGCGTGCCGAACGGAATGACTGGAATAGAGAGCCCGGTCCTTCCCCAGATTCGACGTGGAACTTGGAGGGTCGCCATTGAGGTCTCCTTGCGACTGAGCGGGGTGGAGCATGACTGGTCGGAGCAGCGAGGTTCAGCGGGTGGTTCATTCGTGCCTACTGGACTCGACCCTCCACCCTTGCCGACCGGCTACAGTACCCGCCTGAACCATTTCTTGGTGCTCCGCGACAGCGCCGGCGAGCAAGCCAGGTACCCGCAGGAGATCGGCGGCGGTTCGGGCGAGCACTTTCGCGCCGAGAACTACGACCGCGTCAGCGCCAGGCGACGACGACGCCTCCCGAAACGCAATGGAGTGTCCAGCGGTGCCTTCAGCCGCGATCGGCAGGTACACATGGAGGGCGGGCATCATCTGTGAAATATCCCCCATGTCGGTCGACCCCATTCGCTCGTCAGGCGCAGGCACGAAGTCTTCCAACCCATGGGCCGCGAGATGCGCCGAGCACGTGGCGGCGATCGCGGGACTCGGCACCATGTTGTCGTATCCCCGGGTCTCACGCCACTCGAGCGTTGATCCGGTCATCCGAGCGGCGGACTCGGCGACCTCCCTCAGGACTGACACAAGTGTCCGCTGGTACGTGCGGTCCTTCGCCCGAACGCTCCACGTGCAGGCTGCCCTCGCGGGGATGATGTTTACGGCGTCGCCTCCGTGCGTGATGATTCCGTGAACGCGGGCGTCGGACCGGAAATGCAGGCGACGGGCGTTGACGCCATTGAACATGGCGATGACCGACTCAAGCGCGTTGATGCCTTGGTCGGGCGACCCGGCTGCGTGTGCGGCTCGTCCGTGGAAGGTCACCTCGACGCGTCCGCTTGCCAGTGAACCTCGGCGCGTCATCGCCTTCACGGACGGGTGCATCATGATCGCGGCATCGACGTCGTCGAAGACCCCTCTGCGGGCGAGAATGATCTTTCCTCCTCCACCCTCCTCCGCTGGTGTACCGATGACTTCCAGGCGCCCGTCGAAATCAACCATGCTTTCAACGATCGCAAGACCGGCGCCGATCCCGCATGTGGCGATCACATTGTGGCCACATGCGTGTCCGAGATCAGGGAGGGCATCGTATTCCGCAAGGACTGCGACGGTCGGACCGGGAGCGATGCCCCTGCGTGTCGCGCGGAAGGCAGTCGAAAGGCCGCCAATGCCACGCTCAACGTCGAACCCACCTGCCTCGAGGGCGTCTGACAACCAAGTGGACGCCTTCGTCTCGCTGAACCCAACCTCGGGGTTCGCGTGAATCTTCTGGCTGAGAGCAATAAGGGCGGGACCGATGCGGTCAGCGGCGTCGTCAATTGCCCGGTGTGCATGATCATTCGAGGCGTCAGCCTTGCGGTGCCCTAGGTCCATGGCGCAGTCCCCTCAAGCAGGCGCGGATGCATGCCGGCACCATACGGCAGCCCTCTTAGCTCATGCGTTCGTCTGGACCTTGAGTTGCCTGACGGGCGATTAGTGTGATCGCGACGGGGGGGCAATGGTTTGGCCGCGCGCTCAGTTGCGAGGGAAGGCCGTGTGATCGTGATCGAGTGGCTGGCGCAAATTGCGGACCCAGCGACCTCATGGGTTCTGGTCGGGGTCTTCGTTACGAGCGCAATCGCAGGATCCGTGGTGCCGGTGAGCAGCGAAGTGGCCGTGGCGGGGGCCGCAATCGCCGGGGTACCAATCACACCGCTTGTGCTGGTCGCCACGATCGGCAATGTCATCGGGGGTTGCCTGAACTACGTGACCGGTCGACTTGGGGCAGGATGGTGGCGCCGTTGGCGCGCCGCTCGCGAAGGCGCAGGCGCCGTGACCCCACCCAACGGGTACACCAGTGCGCTCGAAGTCCGTGCAAAAGCATGGATCGCCCAGTGGGGTGCACCCGCCATGATGTTGTCGTGGCTCCCAGTGGTCGGCGACCCGCTCACCGTTCTCGCAGGTGTATTGGGGATTGCATTCGCCCCCTTCCTCTTCTGGGTCACCATCGGTAAGGCGGTGCGATACATGGTTGTGGTCGGCGCGACAGGAGCGGTCACAGAGGCGATGAGGTGGTGACGCCGTCCGGCCTCGTAGAGCGAACGGTCACTTCAGTCGCCAATTCCGTCATCGATGCCGTCAGGTGGGTTGCGGTCGGGGCGATCGTAGCGTTGCTCGCAGGTACGGGATCGGCGTCGGTGCTCGCCTTGCTTGACCTCGCTACCGGTATCCGGGAGGCACATCCATGGCTCGTCTGGGCGATGCCGTTCGCCGGAGCGTCGACAGGTTGGGCGTACGCTAGGTTTGGCGGGCGAGCGACCCAAGGCAATACCGCAATCTTGGCCGAGGTGTCGGACCCAACAGAAAGACTCCCGTTGCGCATGGCGCCAATGGTTCTCGTGGGCACAGCGATTGCCCACCTGACTGGCGCGTCAGTGGGGCGCGAAGGGACGGCAGTCCAGATGGCGGTCCCACTGGCGGACGGCCTGTCGCGTTTCGGCCGATGGAATAAGGCCGACCGCCGCGTGCTCCTGTCGGCGGCGATCGCTGGTGGGTTTGCGTCGGTCTTCGGCACACCGCTTGCTGGCATGGTGTTCGGGCTCGAAGTTCGCCGGGTCGGGTCGATTCGGTACGACGCCTTGCTCGCCTGCCTAATTGCGGCGTTCGGGGGCGACGCGGTCACCGACGCGTGGGGGGTTCACCACATGACCTTTGTGATTGGCGAGGTCCCAGGTCTTGGGGTCTGGCCTGCCGTCGGCGCAGCGGCGACTGGCATTGCCTCGGGCTTGGTCGCCATGAGCTTTGTTCGGCTCACTCATGGGTTGGCTCGCCGGGCGACCGCCGTTGTGCCGTCTGCTCCTCTCCGCGCAGCGATTGGCGGGGTCACCGTTGCCGTCGTGATTGCCGTTGCCGGCTTAGATCGCCACTTGGGCCTGAGCCTTGCGTTGATCGACGAGGCGTTTCACGGACTTGTCAGTCCGTGGGATTTCGCGATCAAGCTCGTGCTGACGGCCATGTGCGTCGCCACCGGGTTCCGTGGGGGCGAGGTGACCCCAATCTTCGCGATGGGGGCGACCCTCGGCAACTCACTCTCGGCGGTCCTACCCCTCCCGGCACCGCTGCTCGCCGCGATGGGCTTCGTCGCGACCTTCGCCGGCGCGTCGAATGCGCCGCTTGCATCGATCGTCGTCGGAATTGAACTGTTCGGCGCATCGTCTGCGCCGTACCTCGCCATTGCCTGCATCGTTGCGTACCTCTCGAGCGGCAACACGGGCATGTATCCCGGCCAGATGGTGGACCAGCCGAAGCACGAACGGGCGTCATAGGGCCGAGTTCGCGGCGACCGTCACTTCTGTTGGGTGTCGCGCGGCTACACTGGCGCAGCCTCGCATCAATGTGTCTCGCTGGGACAATTTCGGTAGGCAAGGAGTGTCGGGGATGTCGAAGATCCCGGTAGCGGTTCAGATTTTCTCGGTTCGGCACGAGTACCAGGCCGACCTGCGGGGCACACTCGCAAAGGTCGCATCCATGGGCTACGAGGGAGTGGACTTCTTCGGCAACCCGCCATTGCCGGCTAGGGAACTGCGAGCTGTACTCAACGACCTCGGACTCAAGGTCGCGGGTTGGCACGTCGGTTACCAGAAGCTCGAGGCTGGGTCAATCGAGGAGACGATTGCGTACCACCACGAACTTGGCAACCAGTTCCTGATCGTCCCTGGCCTCCCGAAGGACCGCGTGACGTCGCACGCCGACATGCTCGGCTGGGCGTCGTGGCTCGATGGCATCGCATCGAAATTGGCGCCTCACCACATGTCGACCGGCTACCACAGTCACGGTGGCGACCACGTCGAAATCGAGGGTCACACGCTCTGGGACGTCCTGTTCACGACAACCGGCAACAATGTTGTGATGCAGATCGATATCGGTAACTCGGCTTCTGCCGGGGTCGACACGCTTGCAGAGATCCGCAAGCATCCGGGACGGGCTCGCTCGGTGCATCTCAAACCGTATTCGCCAAGCCTGAAGGCGACCGGTGGCGACCCATACGCTCCGGTCATCGGCGAGGACGAGTTGCCCTGGCCGGACCTTCTTGAGGCGTGCGAAACTGTGGGTGGCACCGAGTGGTATGTGGTCGAATACGAATGCCCTGCTTTGCCGGCGCTTGAAGGGGTCGAGCGCTGCTTGCACGGGTTGCGTGCCCTCGGTCGTTAATCGCGTCGGGGCGATTGCTCTGCGCGCCCTTCATCGGCGCTCACCTTGGCTTGGCACTGCCTTCGCCGATGCAGACGCGGTGCGATCTCGTAAGAGCGAGCCGCTCGTCTCGCCGTTGAATATGTGACGACTGTGCGTGCCAGGGCTCCAAACCGCCGTGAACCTGAGCGCCAAGCTACTGGTCACCGCGGGGCTCGCTACCCGCACCGGTCTCCGGTGCGAAGGGAGGACCGGCAACCCGGGCCAATGCACCGCGGAGGAGCGAGAAGTCCATGGCGATCGTCCACCGTCAGACGGGAGGCGGCGTGTGGGAGTGGGGCAGCCTGGATGTCCAGGAGTACACCTCGAACCGCGCAACGAAGCAGGTTCTGATCGGCAGGTCAGAGGGCGCCTCCAACTTCGAAGTGCGCCACTTCACGATCCCGGCTCGGGGCTTCAGCAGCCTGGACGAGCACGTTCATGATCATGGTGTGGTCGTGACGCACGGCAGGGCCCGGCTGGTGTCGGGAGGTGAGACGTTCGAGGTTTCCCAAGGCGACGCGGTGTACATCCCGGGCAGCGAGTGTCATCAGTTTGAGAACTTGCTGGATGTCCCGTTCGCCTTCCTCTGCGTGATCCCGCCGAAGCCCGTGTCTCCTGAACCGTGACCCGCGAGGCTGACGGCAATCCGGCGGGGCGCTGGTCCGTCGGTCGGACCTCGGTCGCCGTAGTCAATCTGTTGCCTGATGCATTCGCAATTGCCCAATGCATCAGGTGACTGTTGCCACGTCGCCCTATTGCATGGTACCCGCCAGCCTGCCGTGATCGATCATGATGCATCGGTCCATGACGACCTCGAGCCCGCCCGCCCTTGCGATACGTGCGGCCTCGACGCTGGTGATGCCCAGTTGGAGCCACAGGAACTTTGTCCCGGCTGCCACCGCTTGCTTGGCTACTTCCGGACACTCGTCGGGAATGCGGAACACGTTGACCATGTCGACCGGTTCACCGATTGACAAAACGTCCGGGAAGCAGCGTTCGCCAAGGATCTTGGTAGCGGTCGGGTTTACCGGCAACACCCGAAATCCGTGCGCCTGGAGGTAGGCGGCCACCGCATGACTTGGTCGCTCGGGGCGCGGCGACAATCCCACGACAGCAATAGTGCGCGTCCTGGCCAGAACATTTCGGATGGCGGTCTCAAGGTCGTC
>CAILQO010000079.1 GCA_903836285.1 uncultured Chloroflexota bacterium | reverse complement strand
GCCGCCGGGCGTCTGATCGAATTCCCCGTTTCGGTTCCGAGCGCCCCGAGGGCGAGCCCCGCGGCGACGGCCGCCGCCGATCCTCCGCTCGACCCACCAGCGAGGCGAGCTGGGTCTCGCGGATTTCTTGGCGTACCGACGTGCTGGTTTACGCTGGTCCCGCCAAATGCGTACTCGTGAAGCGTGTTAGTTCCGACGACGATCGCGCCAGCAGCCCGAAGTCGTCGGACGGCTTCGGCGTCGCATGTTGCCGCCGGCCACGGACGCGCCGACCCGCCAGTCATCGGGAGACCCGCGACTTCCATGAGGTCCTTGATCGACACCGGCACGCCGTCAAGCGGTCCGATCGGTGCACCCGCGCACCAGCGTGCGGCCGAAGCCCGTGCTTCGGCCATCGCGCCGTCCGCGCGCAGTTCGACGAAAGTCCGTAGCCACGGGTCAAGGGCACTGATCCGCGTCAGGTGCGCCTCGACAACAAGGTCTGGTGAAGCGGCACCAGAGGCATAGTCGCTGACCAGCTCGGTGGCATCGGTGACGAGATGGCGGTCCTGCGGCAGGACGCGGGTCACCGAGGCAATCCGTTTGTTCCCGGTGGGGGTGGGAGGTCGCCGGGAACGGACCACGAAGCGGCGACGGTCCGTAACGCGGCGGCACAAGCGGCCACTTGCTTGGTCGCGTCCTCAATGACGCTTTGCTGCACGCGTCCGACCGCGCCAAGGTCTAGCAGCGCACGATCAACCCGTGCAGACGCGGAGGTCAGGCTCTCACCGCGTCCACTGTCCGCACCGACCGGCATCCTTACTCCTTGATCAGGCGCGCTACGAACCCGGAGCTCGAGGCGATCAATGGGCTCGCGACTCGTCATGCGTAGGGTACCGTGAGGCGCGTAAGGCTTATGTCCGCCCCGAGACGCAACTTGACCCTCGTGACTGCCTTCTTCGAGGGATCACCCCGCGCGCTGTCACACACTGGCTACACGTTCCGGTCATGGGCGCGCGTGTCGCGCCCGCACTCGGACAAGTGGCAGGGCGAAGCGTGTCGGCCAAAAGGTGGCGGGTCGCGCCCAGCGTGGGCGTGGGCATTCTTGCACGTGCGTCAGCGTGGAGGGCACTTGGCCGCGGCCGCGACCCATTCGGCTCGGGTGGGCCTGTGACGGTGCCGCCGCGAGAGTCAACGGATCGGAAGGGCGAGGTTGCCGAACATTGCTCGTCCGCACAGACGACGCCAGACCGTGCGCAGATCAGGCTTGACACACGAACGCACGCAGCGGACCAGGCGTGCGACGAACGAGTCACGTTTCGAATCACGCCCGCGACTTGGCTCATTGCTGCACTACTTGTGGTTGTTGGAGGTTCGTCAGCGGCCGGCAGGGCCACGGTGCCCACCCTCGCTGCGTTGTCAACGTCGTCGCAGAATCCGGATGGGTTCCTCCAAGCAAGTTCGATCCGCCTGTCGGCCAATCCCGGCTCCACGCCGGCATTCGAAGTACCTGCACTGCTGCCGGGCGAGACAATCGATCGTGTCTTCACGATCACTCAAGGGGGGACGACAGACGCGTCGCTTACGCTCGATGTCAGCGCCTTCTCGCCAAGTCGGCTCGCGACCGATGTTGAAGCTGGCCTCCAGTTGGAGATTTCACGGTGCGTCGCGGGCGCATGGGTGACCGCCAGTGTCCCAACCCCGCCCAACGCGTACGAATGCGTTGGTCAAGGGCAAGGCATTGCAGCATCGGTCTCGTCCGTGTATCGGGGACCCATCATCCCGCGTTCCAGCGTGACGTCGATGGCACCAGCTGGGATTCGAATCGCGGACCGGGTCGCTCCTAGGGAAACTGTCGAGCTGCGGCTTCGAACCTCTCTGCCGCTTGGGGCACAGGAGTGGGCTAATCAAGGCTTGGCCTCGCCATCTGACCGTAGCGCGTCAATCACGCTTGAGTGGCGCGCGATCCCGGTGGTGTCAAACCTTTCTGGTGACGCGCTGGCAACCCAGGTGGCCTCGGTCATCCAATCCACTCCGCAGGCGACCGTGATGCCGATTTCCGTTCCCGCAACCCCTGTTCCGCCCGCGCCAACTCCGTTTCCGGAGCCAACCGCCACAACCCAACCCACGATTGAGATGCAGCCTGCAGGTTATCCGGGTTACGCGATCGCACTGGACGGAGACGGGGACGCGATTGAGCTCGGGGGCTCTCCCTCACCGCTCGCGAGCATGAATGCGTGGACGATTGAGGCGTGGATCCGGCCTGACTCCTTTGGGGGTGCTCAAGCCATCTACACCGAAAACATCGCAATCTCGAATGGCGCGGCGGGAATGGTGCTTGGACTGGGATTACTTGATCGACAACTAGTGGTGGGAGGTTGGTCGGACACCGAGCAGTCCACTTGGGCGTGGACCGAGGCAACTGTTCCGGGCGAGGTGGCCCCAGCCACGTGGTTTCATGTCGCCGCCGTCAGGTCCGGTTCCACGGTGGAAATCATTGTGAACGGCAACCCGCTGACGACGACGTCAACAGGTGCCAGCGCATGGACCTCATTGTCGTCAGCCGTGCCGAGCACCTTCTACGTCGGTCGAGCCGGCAACCCAGGCGAAGCGTCGTATTTCCGCGGGCAGATTGACGACGTCCGGCTGTGGACGACCGCGAGGACTAGCAATCAGGTGAGCACCGCGCGCCGCCAAAGACTTTGGGGTAACGAAACAGGTCTCGGAACCTACCTGCCGATGTCCGGCTACCCCATGACGTCAGTTGATGGACGGGGCACCTCGGTCGCGAACATGGTTACTGGTTCGCAGACCGGACTGCTCCGAGGCGGCGTCAGGTTCGTCGCATCCGGGGCGGGAATTGTTCTGCCCCCGACGCCGTATCAGCTCGCCCTTGCGAGCTCGTCTGACTCTGGAACG
>CAILQO010000078.1 GCA_903836285.1 uncultured Chloroflexota bacterium | reverse complement strand
GTCCTGGTTTCCGTCGCGGGCATGCCATTGCCATGGACCGTGACGCCGGATTGGTGGCGGATCTCGACTTGGAGCAGATTAGCGGTCGCCTGCCGTACCGCTCCTTCGCCTCGTGCTGGTGGAGTCCCCAATCGGCGGTGCAAGCGAGATCGAGGCATTGCCTATCAAGCGCGAGTTACAGGCACCACAGGCAGACCTGCCACATTTGGCATACGCGGTTCAGTGGCTAGCATTCGCAGTGATCGTCGCGGGCGGCTACGCCGGGCTTGTTGCCGCTGACGCGGGCTCGCGAACTCGAGTACCACGCATTCGCGCCCTGTCCACCTGAAAGGCAATCGCTACGCTGCGAGTTGCGCGCGGCGGGCCTTCCCGGCAGCTACCTCCACCAACGCGACAACCGCGATCCCGACCAGCATATGGACGCCCATGACCGCGAGGTACGCCTCGACCGGCATCACGGCGAGGAACTTGAACCCGATCCAGTTGACGAGGCCCAAGCCAAGTGTGACGACCGGACCGTACCTTGCCGCCAACCCGGCGACGCTAGCCGGGACCCCCGGCTTTGGCCGAAACGCCAGGAAAGCAACAACGGGGATGACGAACGCGAGCGATCGATGCGTGTGAAGAATGGCAGGGACGCCATTCATGAGACCCGGCGACTGCAACGTCCCGAGAATGATTTGGGCATACAAAAGAAGGCGCGTGACGAGGATGAGCGACATCGGCGTAACCTCCGCTTCCCGAGTGTACGAGAGGGACGGTCGCGCTATGGCAATCTCGGAACCATGTACGCCCAAGTCATCCCGGGAGCGCGGAAATCCGAGACTGCCAGGGACATCTCACTATCGGATAGCCCCGCTTGCTTGAGGATCGGGTACCTCGATGCGTCTCGGGGGATCATCGCGATGTGCGAGATGTCATGTGTCTGAGCGAAGCGGGCCAATAGGCGGGGTGCGAGGTTCGGTATCCAGATGTCATGGAGCTCCACGATGATTGTCGTCTCCCGCAACGAGGGAACGACATCTGGATCAAGCAGCTGCAATTCGTAGCCCTCGCAGTCCGAGAAGACAACCGTGCCCGGGCCGGCTAGTTCCTCGAGCGTCGATGGGGAGCATGCCGCTCTGATGTCGATCCGGCCGGCCACGCCGTTCTCGAGCGCTGCACGCATGCAAGACTCTCGCGCGGTCGCGTCGATGTCGAACGCGATCACGTGTACTGATGGGATCCGACGAGCAAACCCCACTGCGTAATACCCACCTGAACAGCCGACATTGATCACTCGCCTAGGGATTGAGGCGATGACATGCTCAATCGCAGGGTGCAACTCCATTTCGTAGCACCCGATGAGCGTGGCTACCCACCCGAAATCGTGTTCGTGCTCAAGCCTCTGCCCGGCGAACGGGCCACTCGTCACCTGCTGGTGGCAGATCGCACCAACCCTGACCCCGATGCGATCAATGACAGCGCGGGTCTGGGCGTTTCTCGCCACGGTATCACGCAAGGCATCGATGCTTGATCGTCGGCCCGTCGCACCGGCAGGGTCGATTCGATCGAGTGCCTCGAGCCAACGGATCGCCCCAGGATAGTTACCGCACTGCTGCGAGTGCGTCGCGAGCGCAGCAACGATCGAGGAGATCGCAGGGCTCGCCAAGTGCGCATCCTCGAGCAATCCGATTCCACGACCAGCATCGCCGTCAGCAACATAGCGACCGGCAATCTCGAGCACAACTGGCACGCTTTCGGCCGAACCAAGGCGTAGGGCCTCGATGGCAGCCATGCTGGCCGCCTCATGGTTACCGACACCATGATGAGCCATTGCGAGCACGTCAAGGGCAACGATCTGGAAGCCAGTGGATGGCGCGATTGCGAGGGCCTGACCGGCGCTTCTCACCGCAGGTTCCCAGAGACTCGCGGCGAGAGCGTCAAGCGCTTCTTGAAGCAAAAGGCGGGCGGCACCGGAACTGGTGTCCCGTTCACTGTCCATTTCGTCCGCCCCCCCTCGTCCGACTTGAAGTCGCCGAAGTACCTACATCTCCAGTACGGAAACGGCCGCCCCCACAAGAGTGGAGGCAGCCGTCACGGGGCACGGGCGGAGGGACTCGAACCCCCAACCAATGGTTTTGGAGACCACTACTCTGCCATTGAGCTACGCCCGTACGAATGCGATGCGCGGCTCGCATTCGTGAGCAATCTCCTGCTCGCGAGACCGCGCCTGCCGGGTGCCGGTGGAGGGACTCGAACCCACACGCCTTTCAGCGAACGATTTTGAGTCGTTTGCGTCTGCCAATTCCGCCACACCGGCACGGACCCGAAGAGTGTATCAGC
>CAILQO010000077.1 GCA_903836285.1 uncultured Chloroflexota bacterium | reverse complement strand
CTCGCTGGCAACTGGTATCTCGTCCGTGGCACCACCCGCGAGGGCGCCGAGGCGGACAAGGACCCGTACGAGCGCACTCCCCCACGTGCCGCGCCTGAGTCCGGCTCGCCGATTGCGCGCCTCTGGGAGATTTACGACCAGACCAAGATTGAGCCTGACGTGAACAAGCGCAACAAGCTCGTCTGGGACATGATCAAGATCCACGTTGAGGATGGGCCGTTCTTTAGTGGCCTTGCCTCGAATACGCCGGCAATCGTGCTCGTGAAGAAGGGCCTGAACAACGTGCCGAAGCGTGACGACCTGGCGCTTGGTGGGTTCGTGGCTCCGTGGATCCACCCGACGCCGGCCGTGTACGACCCGGAGACGTACTTCTTCGACAACACGGCCGGGCGCTAGACCGTCGCAGTCCGAAAGCCATACGTACGCATGATCGCGTTCCATGCGTCGACCATGCGTACGTACCTCCCCATAAAGGAGCGGTCGTGGACGAGCGCTCTCGCATCAAGCAGACCATGTGATCGCGCGTCCGCTCTCCGGGTGAACCCTGATTGTCACGACCGTGTGGACGCATAGTTGCGGTTTGAATGGCCGTTCCCCTACAGTGATTTCAGGTTCCGGTCAGCAATTCGTGTACCGACGGTTATCGGGTACGCGGGAGGACAGGGAACGGTCGAAAGTAGGGGGTAACAATGCTAGATGAGACCCGCCTGACGCGAGGCAGTGCGCTGAAGCTGAGCGCGATGACCGCAATCGGCACGGCGATGAGCGCTGCCGGCGGCATGGTGACGGCGACGGTGGCGACCGCGCAGAAGAAGTACGGCGAGGCGCCGTCGCTGGCTGCGCAGGTGGCGAGTGGTGCGCTGCCGTCGGTGGACAAGCGCCTGCCGGAGAACCCGTACACGGTGCCGCACAAGTGGCTTGCGGTGGGCAAGTACGGTGGCACGCTCCAGATGGGGTGTGACAACAACGAGTGGGGCACTGCAGGCTTCATGCACGAGCTGCAGTACGGACACTCGCCGCTGCGCTACCTGCGTGACGGCTTGGAAATTGGCCCGGGGCTCGCCGAGAAGTGGGAGCAGAACGCCGACGCGTCCGAGTGGATCCTGTACTTCCGCAAGGGGCTGCGGTGGTCGGATGGCCACCCGTGGACGGTAGCGGACATCCTCTTCTGGTGGGAGGATCAGGTCAAGGTTGAGGAGCTGAAGGAGTACCCGCCGGACGAGGCTCGTTCGGGCAAGGGCACCCTGATGACCATGACCAAGATCGACGACTACACGATCAAGATGTCGTTCGATGCGCCGGCGCCGCTGACCGCGGACCGGCTGGCGATGTGGGTCAACCGCGGGATTGGTCCGCGGTGGATGGACCCGAAGCACTATCTTGAGCAGTACCACATCAAGTACAACGCGTCGCTCGACAAGGACAAGTGGATCGACACCTTCACCCAGATGCGTGACTTTGCGCGCAATCCTGGCTGCCCGACGATGACGGGGTGGGTGCTGGAGGCGTTCGAGAAGGCGCAGTTCACGAAGTGGGTGCGGAACCCGTACTACTGGTGCGTCGACAAGGAAGGCAACCAGCTTCCGTACATCGACCGCATCGAGCACATGAACTACCAGGACACCGAGGTGTTCAAGCTCCGCATCACCGGCGGGCAGCTTGACTACGTCCACGGTGGCTGGTCCGGCCTCGCCCTCGCCGATGTCCAGACCCTCCGCGCCGCTGAGGCGAAGAGCGGGATGGAGCTCCGGTTCTGGGACGGTGGTTCCGGCACCTCCTCCATGTACTTCTTCAACTGGGACTTGGCGGATCCGAAGATGCGCGCGCTCATCCGCACGCCGAAGTTCCGCAAGGCGCTCTCGCACGCGTTCAACCGGTCGGCCGTCCGCAAGGCGGTGTACTTCGACACCGGTGAGCTGACCTCCGGGACGATGTCGCCGAAGGCCCTTGAGTACAACGTGCCGGGCGGGAAGTCCGTGTACGAGGAGTGGCGTGACAGCGCCATCAAGTACGACCCGGCCGCCGCGAAGGCCCTCCTTGCCGAGATTGGGCTGAAGGACACCAACGGTGACGGCTTCCTCGAGATGGCCGATGGCACCCCAATCGAGGTG
>CAILQO010000076.1 GCA_903836285.1 uncultured Chloroflexota bacterium | reverse complement strand
GTCGTATGCGTTCCTTGTCGCGTTGGCGGGTTGGACGCAGATGGTCGGCCTCGTCCTTTTCGTAGTCGCCTTCGTCCTCTTGTTCCGCCAAGGCGCGTTCACCGCCAGCAGCACGTACGGCTCTGCGCCCCAACGGTGGCGAGGCAATGTGATCGAAATGCCACGGCGCGCCGGTCCCTTCTCAGGCACGGCAACGACCATTCGCGGATGGTGGCGTCGCCTCGCGGGCCCGCGGCGACCTCCGCAACGATGGTGAGGCTTGGATACGCCTTTGGTACACTCCTTGCGCTTCGGCCCTCTAGCTCAATGGCAGAGCAGTTGACTCTTAATCAATTGGTTCAGGGTTCAAGTCCCTGGGGGGCCACCATCAGGCGTGAATACGTGCCCCGTCCATTCCGCGGACGGGGAGTTTGCACGTGCGGAGTCCGCCCCTAGCGATGTCCGCTCCGCACTGCCTCGGTCGGTCTGCGACACGGCCCGAGCATCGAAACCTGGGTCGATTCCAGCACGCGCGCCAATACCGAACCTGACGTTACTGGCTCGCTGGAGCACCTCCGCTGGCCTTTGCCCAATCGCGCTGCACTGTCAGCGGTCGTGAACGGTCTGGCGCTCGGACTTCGGTCGCGATCAGTAGTAAAGACTCGTCCACGTGCAACGCAGGATCCCATCGAACCCAAATCTCCACGCGAAGGATCCGGCCTTTGGCAACCCAAGGATTGGGCAGGCCAGTCTCCCGCTAGGTTCGGCAGTGGCGCAATCAAGATCGCTGGCGGGGTGATCCCCGACTTTGCAACGGGTTCAACGCAGATCCGTCGCTAGGATGGACCAGAAGGCCTCACCGCGTCGTGTTGGCCCCGGGCGGAGGCGACGATGAACTGCGGAACCTGCGGTCAATCGCTTGAATATGCCGGCGCACCGTGTCCGCAGTGTGCTAGAACGGTCCTGCCCAAGGTGGACCGCCCTTCCGTCTCGTGGAAGGTCGTTGCCCCCGCACTCGGGTCGCTCGTGGTCATCAGCCTCGGGGTCCTCCTCATGGCGGGCTACGCGAAAGGCGCGTCAACTGGGGGCGCAACTCGTGCCCAGTGGACGCCCAC
This sequence comes from uncultured Chloroflexota bacterium, assembly GCA_903836285.1. Classification (GTDB taxonomy): domain Bacteria; phylum Chloroflexota; class UBA11872; order UBA12225; family UBA12225; genus CAILQO01. The sequence goes on along the minus strand of CAILQO010000076.1, from coordinate 2,014 downwards.
ACCATCAACCCAGGAAGGGATCACTGCGGACGCGCTTCGCAGTTACGCCAAGGCGAACTTCGGCACCGCCGGCGGGTCAAAGAGTGTCGCCGCGTGGTGGCCAATGGTCATCGGGTTCGAGGTGCAGGGCGCGTACGCCGTGGCGAACACCACCCTCGACGACATCGCGAAGGACGTCAAGATGGCGACAGATATCTGTGTCGCTCTTGTCTACTTCGCGAACGACCGGAGCCGCCTCGGCACACGCCTCAGCAGCGTCCGCGTCGTTGGCAAGGATTCACTCGTCCTTATTGACACGACCGCTGACGCGCGGGAGACGGACCCGTGCCAGGCATTCCGGGCACGCCCAACGCGCGCCCGAAACTAGCCCCTACTCGACAAGTCCAGTCCGGTCGATCGACTCAACGAAGAATCGCTGGGTGAAAAGGTAAATCGACAGCGGCGGCAGGATGACGAGGAAGACGGCAGCCATCACGAGTGCCTCGTTGAACAGCTCGCTCGCCTGGCCCCCAGTCGCGGTGTCAAGTGACGGCGACAGGACCGACAAGCGCATCGGCAACGTGAAATACTCCATGCGGTTGAGGTAGATGAACGGCTCAAAGAAGTCGTTCCAGTGCCACACCACACTGAAGAGGAACACTACCACGACTGCCGGCATGGCAAGCGGGACCATGATCCGCCACCACGTGCCGAACGCACTGGCTCCATCGATACGTGCCGCCTCCTCAAGCTCCCATGGCAAGGTCTTGAAGAACTGACGGAAGACCACAACGAAGAGCGCGCCCTTCAGGCCATGACCGAAGAAGCTCGGAATAACAAATGGATTATATGTATTGATCCATCCCAAATTCTTGTACAAAATGAACAGAGGCACGATAATCGTCTGCGGTGGAACTAGAAACGTAAACAGCACCAACGCGAACAGTGCATCGCGACCCGGGAACCGGATTCGGGCAAATCCATAACCAACAAACGCACAACTGATGGTCTGTCCGAACGCTGAGCCGAGTGAGATGTACAAGCTATTTGTCAAGGACTTGACATAGGCCATCGAGAAGAACGCCAAAGGGTAGTTGATCCAGAAGAATCCCGAAGGAATCCACACGATAGTGGGATCACTGAGGTCTTGAGAGGTCTTCAGGGAGGTTGCAAGGATGTAGCAGATCGGCACTAGGAAGACGAAGGCGATGTCGATGAGAACGATGTACGTAAACGCCCGTTGCAGGAACGTGACGGTGCGACGGCGCACCACTTGCCCGTCGCGGTACCACTTCGGGCGAACGACGACGAAAGGCGACGCGGAGGCGACGAGACTAGCCATTGCGATCCCCCGCGTAGAAGACGTACCGGTTCGTGACCCGCACGACAAGGAAGAGCACGACAAACACGACCGCAAAGTAGATCCATCCCAGCGCCGCCGCGTATCCCAAGCGGAACCCACCAGCAAAGGCGGTCATCTGGATGTATTCAAGCACACTGTTGAACGTGTCCGTAAAGCTATCCACAATGGTGTATACGAGGTTCACGAGGATGACCGGCGACAGCAACGGCAGTGTCACCTTCCAGAATCGGTCCCAGTCAGTTGCGCCATCGACGCGAGCTGCCTCATAGAGGACCGGGGACACGCTGTTGAGGCCCGCAAGAAAGATCAGCATCTGCACGCCAGTCTTCCAGAGCACGAACAGCAGGCGGTTGAGAAGGTCAGACACCCCGGCCGCGGCGTCAGGGCCGATGTACTCGAACACAAGATCCTGAATGTTGACACCTTGGGTGAGCGTCGCGCCGCCGACGCCTTGCGCGAAAAGCTGCTTGATGACCTGCGCGGAGCCGATCACTAGGGGCAAGAAGAACACGGCGCGAAAGCCAATGACCCCCTTGATCTTTTGGTTCGCCAGAATCGCGGAAAACAGGCTGAAGATCATGATTACCGGCACGTCAAGCAGGTTATTACGCAGCGTCTCCCACAATTTTGGCAGGAAGCGTGCGTCGATGACGAACGCCTCCTTGTAGTTGT
>CAILQO010000075.1 GCA_903836285.1 uncultured Chloroflexota bacterium | reverse complement strand
TCGCGCCGGGTGTTCGGGAGCAGGACGGTCTCACGATCGGTCACGGTGCCCTCCCTTCGGTAGCCTGCGACGCCTCGCACGAGGACCCCGGGCAGTGGCTGCTGGGGGAAGCCATCGTCATCCGGGTAGCGACCATGTGCCTCTCCCCCGGCGTACCCCCCAGTTGCGACGTGAGAGGGAGAGAGACCCCTTCCCCCTGCCGCCACTGACTCACCTGCACGTTCCATCCTCCTGAGCGCGGCGCCTCCGCAGGAGGACTCGAGTACTCGGGTCACGATTTGCGCGAGCTCCACCTAACGTGGACGCCTGCAGCGAGGCAGTGCGACGGGAGAGGAGGTGGCCCCTGCTGATCATCTGGACGTACGGAAGGGGCAGGCGTGGCCCCATCGTAGCCCTGATGACCCCGGGGCATCGGCGGGATAGCATTCGCGACGGAAACCGCATCCGCCATCCAAGTGCGCCTCCACCGTTTTCGCCCTCTGCACCCCCAAAGCGCCCGCCCCTAACCCTCCCGCGTTCCATTCTCCGGAAGAGCGGGGCGCGGCCCTTGCCAATCCTTTCCACGACGGGCAGGGGGGCGCGGTCCCAAGCGACTGACCAAGGAGGCGGACGACGGTCTCCTGGAGGCACCGGCATGGCATCGATGGAACTGGCACGGGCAATCGCGGGCGAGGCATGGACCTCCGAGGGCGCGTACGACACCCTGCGCGAGCTGTGCGACCGGTTCGGCCATCGCTTCGCGGGGAGTGTCGGCGAGGCCGCCGCCGCCGACTTTATGGCCGAACGCTTCCGCGATGCCGGCCTCACCGAGGTCCACCTTGAGCGGTTCGGCTACCTCGGGTGGGTCCGCGGGAGTGATCGCATCGACGTCCTGGAACCGGTCGCCACGACCGTCCGGGGCCTCGCCCTGCCGTACTGCCCAGCCGGTGAGTGGGTCGCCGAGGTACGGTCGGTCGGCGACGGTGAGGCCGACGCCTACGCCGCGGCCGGCGCCGCCGAGGGGGCGTTGCGCGGCACGATCGTCCTCTGCGCCGCCGAGTCGGCCGGGCGCGGCGGCAAGCCGTCAAGCCACCGGCGCGACAAGTACATGCGTGCGGTGCACGCCGGCGCCGCGGGCTTCCTCTACGTCAACCAGAACCCGGGCGACCTACCGGTCACGGGAGGCCTTGAGGGCGGCGGGTCGCACCCCGCGCCGATCCCCGGCCTCTCGCTCGGCTTTGAAACCGGTGCGTACTTGTTGCGCCTCCTCGACCGCGGGCCGGTGCATCTGCGCCTGCACGTCGATGCGACCTTCCCGCAGGTCGAAAGCAGCAACGTGGTGGCCGAGTTGCCGGCGGACCCCAGTAGCCCATACCGCGACGAGGTGGTGCTTGCCGGTGGCCATCTCGATAGCCACGACATCGCGCCGGGCGCCCTCGACAATGGCGCCGGCGTCGTCGTCATCGCCGAGGCGGCCCGCATCCTCGCCGAAGTCACCCGCGCGCGGGGCCGTGGCCTCGCCCGCACGGTGCGCTTCGTCCTCTTCGGCGCCGAGGAGATCGGCCTGCTTGGGTCGTACGAGTACGTCGAACGGCACCGCGACGCCCTCGACCAGATCCGTCTGATGCTCAACCTCGACACCACCGGACGCGGCGCCGCCGGATCGGAGTCGATCATCGTCTCGGGCATCGCCGATCTCGTGCCGTGGTTCAAGCACCTGTCGGCGCGCCACGCCTACCGCCTGGAGGTGCAGGACCGCTTCACGTCGTCGTCCGACCACTTCTCGTTCGCCATGGCCGGCGTGCCGTCGGCAAACGTCGGCACCTCCGAGACGACCGCCGCCGCGCAGGGCCTCGTCGGGCGCGGGTGGGGCCACACGGTGGCCGATACCTTTGACAAGGCGAACCCGAAGGGCTTGCAGTCGGCGTCGATGGTGGCGGCGTGGGTCCTCGCGGCGGCGGCGGACGCGACCGACTGGCCAGTGACGCGTCAGTCGCCGGCCGAAATCGAGGCGCAGTTGCGCGCCACCGGCATGCTTGACGAACTCGTTGCCTCCGGTCGGTGGCCCTCCAAGCGATGACCGACTCGGCAACGACCGTCGGGCCGATGCCGATGCGCATCGAGGCGCGCCAGTGGGCAGAGTTTTCTCCGCGAGAGCTTGAGGCGTATGCGGAACTGCGCGCGACGATCGACTTCGGCGTGCCGCCCTACACGTGGACCGAGGCGGCGGCCCGGCCGGTGCGCCTGCTTGGGTGGCACGGCGACCGCCTCGTCGCGCACGCCGGCATCCTGGTGCGCGAAGTGCGCGTCGGCGACGTACCCGTGCCGGTCGTCGGCCTCTGCACGGTGATGGTGCGCCCGGATCGGCAAGGCACTGGTCTCGGCGCGGCGATCGTGCGGGCGTCGTTCGCCGAGGGTGCGCGCCAATGGCCGGAGGCCGGGCACGCGGTCTTCGTCTGCCTCGAGTCGCGGGTGGGCTTCTACGAACGGCTTGGCGCGCACCGCATTGATGGGCCGGTGACGTTCGACCAACCGGACGGCACGCACGAGATGGCCATCGTGACCATGTGGCGGCCATTGGCCAAAGGCGCGACGTGGCCGGTCGGCCGGGCACACCTCGTGGGATTGCCGTGGTGAAGCGGCGGGCATGCGCGCACCAGCCACCGTGGGAGTTGCGTCAGGCAGGGAGCTCGTCAACCTGACCGGAGGCACCAGCCATGATCGTGTCGATCTCGTCGAGGTCGGCACCCGTGAACGCCACGCGCAGGGCACCGAGGTTCTCGTCAACCTCCTCCGGTCGCCGGAAGCCGACAAGCGCAGTTGAGACGATCGGCTCGCGCAGCACCCACGCCAGCGCGAGCTGCGGGAGCGACGCACCCATGCGCGACGCGACCGCCTTGAGCCGGTCGACGACGTCGAGATTTGCACGAAGGTTTTCCGGGGTCAGCAGCGGCTGCCGGAACGCCATGCCTCGGGACCGCCAGTCCGAGGAAAGCAGCGTAGTCTCACGTGTCCATGTACCCGAGAGGAGGCCGTGCGCGAGTGAGCCGTAGGCCATGACGCCAATGCCCCGCTGGCGCAGATCGGCGAACGAGTGCTGCTCCCATCGACGGTCGAACAGGTTGTAGCCCACTTGGTTGGCGACGAGCGGGGCCAGCGAGGAAACGGTCGCAATCTGGTCGGGCCGGAAGTTCGATACGCCAACGTGCCGCACCTTCCCTGTGGCCTTCGCCTCGATGAGAACCGCCATGACGTCGTCGAACGGTTGGCTCACATCCGGCCAGTGGACCAGCCAGAGGTCAAGGTAGTCCGTGCGCAATCGCCGGAGCGAGGCATGGAGGCCACCAGGCCCATCGAGGACCGACGCGCGGCTCGAGTCCCGCCGCAGCGGGCGCGGATCAGCGTCCGTGTCCCAGTGCAGACCGCACTTGGTGACGATGATGACATTCCCACGACGCCCGACAAGCAGGTTGCCCAGAACCTCCTCGGCACGCCCGTGACTGTAGGCCGGGGCCGTATCGAACAGCGTGACGCCCGAGTCGATGGCACGGTCGACGGCACGGGCTGTCTCGGCGTCGTCAATCGCGCCGAAGTCCTCGCCCCCCATCGGCCAGCAGCCGTAGCCAATCTCGGACACGACGAGGTCTGAGTTGCCCATCCGTCGGTAGCGCATCGATTCCATGCCGTGGCTCCAGTCCGCGCCCTCGCACGTGTCGGGTTCAGGCTACCCGTCGATCCGGTAGTACATCAGCACGTCCTCATCGATCGTGAGGCCCAAGCCCGGGCCAGACGGGATCGAGACGTGGCGGTCGGTCACGGGAAACGGGTCCCCCACGAGTTCATTCTGCGCCGCAGGCATCAGATACGGGACCGGGACCTCCTGCACAAGCAGGTTGGGGATCGTGGCATCGAGCTGGAGCGACGCGGCCATCGCCACCGGCCCGTACCAAGCGTGCGGTGCAAGCTGCACCGAGTGGCACTCCGCCATCCCAGCGATCAACCTCGCCTCCAGGATGCCGCCGCAGTGGGCGACGTCCACCTGAACGATTTCGACCGCGCCAGACGACAGGAGGGTGTGGAACGCCCATTTCCCGTACGCCCGTTCGCCCGAGGCAAGCGGGACGCGCACGCGCTCCCTGAGGCGCCGCATCACCTCCAGGTTTTCCGGCGGCGCGAGCTCCTCAACGAACCACGGGCGAAACTGCTCCAGGGCTTGGGCGACACGGATTGCGGCTGGCATCTGAAAGCGACCGTGAGTGTCAATCGCGATCTCGACATCAGGGCCAACCGCATCTCGAACCGCCCCAACCACGGCCTCCAGATGCCGAATCCCTGAAGCGTCGATGCTGTCGCGGATCGACCCGAACGGCGCAAGTTTCAGCGCGCCGAACCCGCGTGACACTGCTTCGAGCGCGCGGTCGCGGTACCGCGCGGGGGCATCAGCGGCATCTCCCTGCGGGAAGAAGGGGTCACCGCCGACCGAGAAGAACATGTGGTTGCAGTAGACCGGTACCCGGTCCCGAACCGCCCCACCGAGCATCTCGTAGACGGGCAGTCCTGCCGCCTTCCCCTTGATGTCCCAGAGGGCATGCTCGATGCCGGAGATTGCGGGAAGCAGCACGTTGCCTCCGCGGACATTGTGGTACCGCCCATGCATCCGTTGCCACAGATCCTGGACCCGCCCCGCGTCCTCACCAACAAGCCAAGCTCCCAGTCGCCGGATCAGGGTGGCGACCGAGTAGGGTTCGGTGGTAGTTGCCTCGCCGTAGCCCCGGACGCCCTCGACGGTATCCACGCGCACGAGGCACCATATTCGCCCAAGTCCGGCGTCAAAGAGGATTGGTTCAACCGCGCTGATGCGCATACGTTCTCCTGTCCACGCCGAGTCTAAGTCGCGGTCACGCAGGCTACCCGTATCGCAACCACCGGATGCTCGTTCCTTCCCGCTGGGCATCCGCACAAAGCCACTAGCTGCTCCTTTGTCGGCCACGAGGGGGGTCTGGGCAGGGGGTGCGGATGTCACGCGGGATCGCAGGGCGCTGAGGGGTGGGCTATCCGGTCACTCCGCGAGGCTCAGCGGCGACCACTGCAGCGAGGCGCTCGACGCGCCATCTCAGCTCTCGCACTGCAGCATCGAACGCCGATTCGGTGCCAATCCGGACTGGGTCTGCGACCGACCAATGGATGGAACTGGGAGCGCCACCCACCATCGCCTCCCGTGCGGCGTCGCACGTCGACACGACGAGGTCGCGAGGCCGGGCAACGTTTTTGACATGCCGAGGACGCCCGAGCGACGGCGCCTCATCCCGCGCCTCGAACGTCAGCATGAGTCCTTGGCGCCTAGCTGCGCGCAACGCCATGGGATGGACCTCCCGGGCTGGCTCCGTCCCGGCTGAGGCAACCGGGACGCTCGAGGCACGCGACCAGAGAGCAGCCGCGAGGACCGACCGCGCCGAGTTCCGCGTGCAGACGAATAGGACCCTTGGCACCAACCAGGTTCGAGGCTCGACAGCGCCCGTCCGGTTGGGGTCAGATGCGGTTGCGTCCATCGACCACAAGCCGTCAAGCGCACCCGGTACCGCCTGCACGTACGTTCGCCGCCGATCGCCCTCCGAGACGACGCGCCGAACGATTCCCGCCGCCTCAAGGACCCGCACGTGGTGCGAGAGCAGGTTTGGCGCAATCCCGAGGCGCCGGGCCAGCTCCTGAGGTGACACGTCATCGTGATGCACCACGTCGACCACGGCGAGGCGCGTCGGATCACCCAGTGCGGCATGAACCCGCGCCCACTTGACGCGACGCGCGACCGTGCGTGCCGCCGTTGCTTCCATGTCCATTGAATCAATGATCGTTGCTACACTTCACCACGTCAAGCGCATGCAGGATGCGGCGCCCAACAAGGGAGGCGTGAGTTGACCAGCCAGGCAGCCCGACGCACGTTTGCCGAGTTCCTCGGGACCGCAATCCTCGTTGCGACGGTTGTGGGGTCGGGGATCATGGGCACGGACCTGTCGAAGGACGCCGCGGTCGCGCTCATTGGGAACGCCCTTGCGACCGTCGCGGTCCTCGGCACGCTCATCTGGCTACTCGGCCCGGTCTCCGGGGCGCACTTCAACCCGGTTGTCTCGGCCGTCGCCGTCGCCCGTGGCGAAATGTCGTTCGGCGCCGCTCTGGCCTACACCTTCGCACAGGTCACCGGCGCGACCGTTGGTGCGATCACCGCGAACCTCATGTTCGGTCTCGGGGTCGCCACCGCGAGTACTCACGTCCGCGACGGTGCAGGCCTTTGGCTCGGCGAGGTCGTTGCGACCGCCGGACTGCTCCTCGTCATCGGTGCGTTGGGTCGGACGGGCCGCGGCGCTGCAGGGCCGATTGTCGTCCCGGCATGGATCTGCGCGGCGTACTTCTTTACCTCGTCAACGTCGTTTGCGAACCCGGCGGTAACGATTGGGCGAAGCGTGACCGACACGTTCGCCGGGATTGCGCCCGGAAGCGTCGCCGGCTTCATCCTGGCACAGGTGATCGGTGCGGCCCTTGGGGCCATCCTCGCGAACGCCCTGTTCCCCGATCAACCGCCGCTAGGCCAATCGTCTGCACCAGTGAAGGAGTGAACCCATGTCGGCACGCCCCACCGTTCTCTTTGTCTGTGTTCACAATGCCGGGCGGTCCCAGATGGCGGCCGGGTTCTTGCGCCACCTCGCCGGCGACCGCGTGGATGTCCGCTCGGCCGGGTCGGCGCCTCGCGACTCCGTGAACCCCGTCGCGGTCGCCGCGATGGCCGAACTCGGGATCGACATCGCCACTGCCATCCCGGCGCGCCTCGCCGACGAGGACGTCCGCGCCTCGGACTACGTCATTACGATGGGGTGCGGCGACGCCTGCCCGTTCATCCCCGGACGCACGTATCTCGACTGGGTGCTTGACGACCCTGCCGGGCAGCCTCTCGACGTCGTGCGCCCAATCCGAGACGACATCCGGGCACGTGTGGAGGCACTCGTGGCGGACATCGACGCGAAGTAGCACCACACGCGTGGAGACTGGCCGACCCCCAAAGAGGCCCCGGGGAGAGCGCGGCCGAATCCCCCCTCGCCCGCGCCCAGCAAGCGGGGCGCCTCCAGGGAAGGGGGGATACCTGAACCCCTCCCCCGGAGAAGGCCCCTCCCCAACCCCTCCCCCGTTGCGACGGGAGAGGGGCAATCTGCCGTCCTTCACCAAACCTTAATCGAGGCGCGACCATTGCGTGATGCACCCGGGCGATGCTGTGTACAGCGGACGCAATCACAGCCTCCGGAAACAGAAGGGGTCACGACGATGATGGGCGGGTATTGGAGCACCATGATGGGCGCCGGGAGTTGGTTCGGGCCAATCTGGATGGTGGTGTGGTGGGGCGGCCTTGTCGCACTCATCGCGTGGGGCATCGCACGCTTCACGCCGCGGGGCGAAACCATCGCGAGTGCGTCTACTGGCACGTCCGGGACATCGCCAGAAAGCGCGCGTGCCATCCTTGACCGGCGGTTCGCAGCCGGCGAGATCAACGCTGAGGCGTATGCCCAGGCGCGACGCCTACTTGACGAACCGGTCGTCCACGCCTGAACGGTGAAGCCGATCAGCATGGAACTCCTGCCATGAGCCCGAACCCTCGCGTCTTAGTCGTTGACGACGAAGCGCCGCTCGCCGGTGCGATCGCCGAATACCTTCGACGCGAGGGGTTCGTGGTTACCGTCACGCATGACGGGATTTCGGCGGTGACCATGGCGCGCCGCGACGAACCCGATCTGATCGTCCTCGACCTGATGCTTCCGGGCATCGACGGCATTGAGGTCTGCCGACAGGTCCGGCAGTTCTCATCGGCGTACGTGATCATGTTGACCGCGCGCGACGGCGAACTGGACAAGGTGCTCGGCCTTTCGATGGGGGCGGACGACTACCTGGTGAAGCCGTTCTCCCCGCGTGAACTCGTGGCGCGCGTCCGGGCGATGCTGCGACGCCCGCGCCTACCGCAATCGCTCGGTGCGACGCCGATCCGAATACACGGCGGGCTTCGTGTCGACCAGGATGGGCGAACACTAACCGTGGACGGAATCACCGTCGACGTGACGCGGACTGAGTTCGATGTGCTTAGCGCCCTGCTTGATCGGCCTCGCGCCGTCCTGACGCGCCAACAGCTGCTTGACGCCGCGTGGGGCATCGGCTGGGTCGGCGACGAACACGTGATCGACGTCCACATCGCCCACCTGCGCACGAAACTGGGGGACGACCCCGCGGCGCCACGCTTCATCCGCACCGTCCGGGGTATCGGCTACGGTCTGGGGCCGGGCTGATGGGGCGCCCCCCGCGCTTGGCGACCCGGATCTTTGCGGCGCACATCATGGTCGTCGCCACCGGTGTCTTGAGCGTGATGGGCGCGGCAATGATCGCGGGACCCGGCTTGTTTCATCAGCACATGATGCAAGCGTCAACCTCTGGAATGGCAATGCCGGACGTACGCATGCACGCGGAGGAGGCGTTCACGGCATCATTCGGGTTCGCCGTGACCGTCGGTGCGACCGTAAGCCTGGCCGTGGCCGCGGCGGTTGCATGGTTCCTCTCGCGCCGCATCGCCCGCCCGGTTGAGGCGCTTGCGAGCGCTGCCGACCACGTCGCGATGGGCCGTCTCATCTCGGTCGACACCACGCCCGACGTGACGGGCGTACGCCTGCCGACCGCCGAGCCGGTCGCAGACGGGTTCGCCGCGGAGATTGACCACCTCAC
>CAILQO010000074.1 GCA_903836285.1 uncultured Chloroflexota bacterium | reverse complement strand
TCCCGATGGCCGGTGCCATCTCGCGCACCATCACGGATCGGCTCAGGTGGCTGATGGCCATGTCCAGCTCGATACCGTCCTCGTTCACCTTGCGCTGACGCCCGGCGAAGATGCCCTGCGTCATCACGACGACATCGAACGTCGGCACCGGCAACTCGGCAACGACCGCACGCGCGCGACGCAGGCTTGACAGGTCGGCCTGCACAAAGTGCACCCGCGGGTCCGGGCGGTCGCGGAACGTCCGCCCGACAACCCAGGCCTCGGCGCCCTTCGAGACCGCCTCGTTCACGATGGCGCGCCCGATCCCGCCAGTGCCGCCAACGACTGCGATCGTGCGCCCGCGCAAGCCCTGCGCCCCAAGCGGTCGCCTCGACCAGTCCCAGTCGCGCCGCACCGTGCCGAACATGCTCATGTCGCTGCCCTCACCCATCTGATGGGCCGACACCGTGCCGATCCCTCCCCGAATGATGCGGGCACATTCGACACGCCGCACGCAGCGCACGGAGCTGTCACGCGTACGACGTGGCATCTGCCCGGCACGCCGACCGCCCCCACCGGGCGAACCCAGCAGGGGCGGTTGGGAGTGGGGAGGAGGGGAGAGGTGGTGGCGCACCCATGGGGGGAAGCGCGCCACCGTCCGTGATTACGACTGCGCGCCGTCAGCCGCTGGGGCCACGACCGCCGGTGTACCCGGGCCCATGCCACGCGGGCCGTTCGGGCCGCCGCCGCGACGCCCACCACGGTCGCCCATCGCCGGGCCACGCCGCTGTGCATCACCCGCCGCCGGGGCCGCTTGATCGGCCGACGGCGCCCCGGCCGCGCCATCACGCCCGATTCGTGCCGGACGTATCGACTGGTCGCCCGCTACCGGGGCCTGTGACGAATCCGCACCGGCCGGGCCGCCCGGACCCATCCCGTGGCCACGGCCACCACCCATCTGTCCATGCGCCTGGGTCAGCATCGCATCGAGGTGGCTTGCGAAGTTCGTCGCCATCGTCGCTGCCTGATCGGCGGTCAACGTCCCTGCCTGCACCGCCGCGTCAAGCTTCGCCTGCGAGTCAGCGAGGACCGCCGCCTTCACCGCCTCAAGGTCGCCACCGTGCGCGGCGACCACGTCTGCCACGCTCTTCCCGGCCAACTCCTGGTAGACCTGCTCCTCGGTGATCCCGAGGGTCGTCGCCAGCACGCCATCGATGTCGGGGCGGGCAACCGCGTCCCGGCCACGGCCGAACGCCATCGCATCCGGGCCTTGCGCCTGCCGGCCTTGAAGGCCCACACCGTCAAGCCCGCGTTGGAACTGTCCGCCCGGCACCGCCATGCGCGTCGCCGGACCCATCACCTGCGCCGACGCCGGTAGCACCGTCGCCAACGAAAAGCCGATCCCGCCGACCAGCGCCGTCGCCACGACGCCGCCGAAGATTGCCCGCTGCACCTTGCCGTTCATGTCCTGCCTCCTGTGTTGTCCGGACGGGGCTTGCTCCCCCGATCCGTTGGCACAAGTGTCGGCAGCGCGTGCTAAGGCAAGGTCAACCGCGCGTAGGATCGTGCCAGCATCGTGGCAACGTCTCGTAAACCTTTGCGCCGGTCAGTCCGCAGGGGCGACATGCACCGGCGCCGCCTCCACCGGCACGACGTCACGGGCGAAGATGGCCATCATCACAAAGGTCGCCACCGCCAAGGCCGAGAGGCCGGTCAGGATCGCAAGCAGCCCTGGACCGAGGGTGTTACCGAGACGTTGCGCCATCGCCGGGTCAATTGACGCGCGCTCCGAGACGGAGATCAGGCGCGAGATCAGTGGCGCCGCTTCGTCCGCGGGAATCCCAGAGGCGGTCGCCGCGGTAAACAGCCGAGCGTTCAGCCAACCGCCACCGAGTGCCACGAAGACCGCCCCCGCCATGTTCCGCGCGAACTGCGTCGACGACGTGACCGCGCCCCGGCGGTTCCACGGCACCGAAACCTGCGGGGCGTACAGGAACGCCGTCGAACACGTCCCCAACCCGAGACCGGTGAAGGCCATCGTCGCGGCGATCACCCACGTTGGGGCGTCCAGTGATGCCGCCAGCGTCGACCCAGCGATGCCCGACGCGATCACGGCCGACCCGACCATCGAGGCGCGACGAAACCCCAGTGCCACATAGAACCGCCCACCGAACATCGCCGCCAGCGACCACGCCGACCCCTGTGCCGTCAGCAGCAGGCCCGTCGAGGCGGCGCCCTCACCACGCACGCCCTGCACCAGCAGTGGGATGAACGACGACAGCAGGAACTGCGCCGACCCGATCAGCACGTTCCCCACGTTCCCGATGGCGACCGCACGGATGCGGAAGGCGTCGAAGGGCAAGATTGGCTCCGGCGCACGTCGTTCGGCCACGGCGAAGAGCACCAACGCAATCGCCGACACCGCAAGCAGCGCCAGCATTGGCCCTCCGCCCCACTCAAGCGACCGCCCACCTTCGAGTGAAATCATCAGGATCCCAACCACACCGACCGTCAGCGTCCCCGCGCCGGCGTAGTCGATCGAGACGTTTCGCCGCGCGACGCCTTCTTTAAGGAAGGCCGCGAGCAGTGCGACAGCGAGCAGGCAGAGCGGCAGGTTCGACCAGAAGACCCATCGCCACGACACCGCCTCGGTGATGAATGCGCCTGCCGACGGCCCGGCAAACGAGAAGAAGCCCCAGATACTGGCCGACAGCCCCTGGATTCGGGGCCGCTCACGAATGGTGTAAATGTCGCCGGTGACGGTGAGGACGAGCGGCAGGATCGCACCGGCGCCGAGGCCCTGCACGACGCGCGAGGCAACAAGGAACGGCATGGAGGTCGCGGCGCCGCAGAGAAACGTGCCGACACTAAAGATGGTGA
>CAILQO010000073.1 GCA_903836285.1 uncultured Chloroflexota bacterium | reverse complement strand
CCCTGCAGCGCCAGCACCTTCGTGATCGCCGCCGTCAACGTCGTCTTCCCGTGGTCCACGTGCCCAATCGTCCCCACGTTCACGTGCGGCTTCGTCCGCTCAAACTTCGCCTTGGCCATTGAAACGCTCCCTGCCTTGCCGGCCTCGTCATCGAGCCGGTTGGTGGCGCAATCGTGACTGTCCGTCACGCAGTGTCGGACCGCGCGCACACGCACGGTTCACGGTGGGGTCAGCCGCCTCCACGTCCAAGCCGACGGAACCAATGCCGGCAGGGTGGCGTCGGTCAGGGAGGGAGCCCACATCCGGGATCGAACCGGAGACCTCAGTCTTACCAAGACTGTGCTCTACCTACTGAGCTATGTGGGCAGAAGACCGACGCTGCCGGAATGCAACCGATCGGCCTGACCGGGCGTGCCGAGCGACCCCGCCCGGTACACCGCATGTCGCGGCATTGCCGGAGCCGGTGAAGGGACTTGAACCCATAACCGGCGGTTTACAAAACCGCTGCTCTACCGTTGAGCTACACCGGCAACTCACTCAGTATAGGCCCGATGGTTCTTGGAGGTCAATCCGCACAAAAGCCACCCGAACGCAACCCTTGAGACGTTGCCCCCGTGTCGACCAGCGGCCAGACGCGAGCGCTGCCTTCACCAGACCGAACTTTGCCTTCCGCCCGACGGCGCTGGACCCGCGCTTCAAATGCAGCCACTGCGACCGCGACGGAAACGTTGAGCGATTTCACGGATCCGTGGAGCGGGATCCGCACCAGCGAATCGCACGCCTGCGCCACTGACCGTGAGAGCCCCCGCCCCTCGGACCCCGCCACTACCGCGACTCGACCACGGAGATCCGTCGACTCATACGACATGTTCGCCTGACCGTCGAGACCAATGACCGCAAACCCATCCCGCTTGAGCAGCGCAAGTGTCGTAGACATGGATTCGACGCGCGCGACTGGCAGGCGATCAGCTGCGCCCGCAGACGCGCGCGCCACGGCCGCCGTGACAGGCGGGGAGTTCCGGGTGCCCACCACCACTGCAAGCGCACCCGCACCCTCAGCAGTCCGGAGCACTGCCCCAAAGTTCTGCGGGTCCTCAACCCCGTCAAGCGCAACAAGGAGAGGTGGTTCGGCGGCGGACGCGTTCAGTACGCGCAAGGCGTCGAACGTCAGGTAATGAAACGGTCGGACGAGCGCAGCAACGCCCTGATGCCGTGCTCCGCCAGTCGCCCGGTCGAGGTCGCCCGCAGCGACCTGACGAACCGGAACATGCAAGTACATGGCTCGACGCACGACCGATGCGACCTGCGGCCGATCGGCACCTGTCACCAAGACCTCTGTGACAATCCCGGCGGCAAGCGCTTCCGCCACGGGGTGGACTCCGTACCTCGTCGTGGCCCCGTCGGGCACGTCGGTTTGACGCGGAGCGGGCGACGATTGATTACGCGTTGGACGCACGCGCCTGACCAAGCCTCCGGTCACGTGAGCATCGACGGTGTGCCTGTCGCGTCCCGCACGGTCGACGCCGACGGCGGCGCTCCGCTGGATCCCTCGAGCTCGGCCACCCGCGCCTCCAAAACCAGCACTTTTTCGTGCAGGCATCGAACAACTTCAAGGACCGGATCCGGCAAGTCAACGTTGTGACGTTGCGCTTGGTCCACCCGTCGCGCGACGCCAGTCTCCGGGTCTCGCTCAACTACGACACGACCCGGAACCCCCACCACAGTCGTGTGGGGAGGGACGTCACGCGTCACCACGGATCCCGCCCCTACGATCGCGCCTTCGCCAATCGTAATTGCTCCCAGAATCTTTGCGCCAACGGTTACGGTCACGCCGTCCCTTAACGTGGGATGTCGCTTTGCTCCTCGCATCGCCGATACATTTGCAGTATGGTAAATTCCAAGCGTCACGCCTTGGTACAAGGTGACGTGATCACCGATTTCCGCAGTCTCACCGATCACGACGCCCATTCCGTGGTCGATGAAGAAACGGCGACCAATCCTTGCACCCGGATGTATCTCGATCCCAGTGACAAACCGCGTGACGTGCGAGATCACGCGAGGCAAGACCGGGACTCCCTGCAGGTGCAGGCGATGCGCGAGCCGATGAGTCCAGATTGCGTGCAGGCCCGGCGTCGTCAGAACGACCTCAAGGCGCGAAAGCGCCGCCGGGTCTCGGTCGCGCACAGTTTGCACGTCCTCGCGCAGCTGCCCGAGGAGCCGAGTCACGCCCCGAAGCACGATCCGAGTCCCCTCGTGGATGCCCGGCACCATGCGGCACCGGCCTGTATGTCCCGTAGAAAATCGTACTGCCTCACCGAATGGACCGCGACCCGCGAACGGTCGCGACCGCATGAACGGCCACGGCCTCGCCTCGTCCGACCGCGTCCACTCCCTCGTTCGACTTTGCTTTGACGCTGACAGCGTCAGCATCGATCCCAAGGGCATCTGCAATACGCGCAATCATCCCGCAGATATGAGGCGCAAGGCGAGGGCGCTCAAGAACGATCGTCGCATCGACCGAGGTCGGCGTAAAGCCGGCGGAAGCGAGATGTGCGACAGCGGTCCGCATCAGCCCAATGGAGTCCGCACCGAGGAACCTCGCGTCGCCCGGTGGGAAGTGCGTGCCGATGTCACCGAGGCTGCACGCACCCAGCAGGGCATCGATGACTGCATGCGCGAGGGCATCGCCATCGGAATACCCGACGCACCCAACGTCGTGCGGCACGACCACGCCGCCAAGCACGAGCGGATATCCAGCCTCAAGTCGGTGGATGTCGTAGCCAATCCCCACCCGGAGTGAAGGCTGTGTGGTCGCCCCGGCACTGGACCGCGCGCCGGAGCCACGAAATGCAACCAGCGACTCGATGACCTCCAAATCGTCCGGGTGAGTGACCTTTAACATTGCGTGGCTGCCACCGAATACGGCGACCGGGTAGCCAGCAGCTTCGACAATCCCTGCGTCATCGGTGTACGTGTCAGCCCGGTCGCCAACACTGGCGTACGCGGCACGCAGCCGCTCCGTGCGGAAGACCT
>CAILQO010000072.1 GCA_903836285.1 uncultured Chloroflexota bacterium | reverse complement strand
CGGTTTACCGATGATCACCGCGCGGCAATTGATTGGTTGAACACGAACACGCGCGATGGCGTGGAGTTCTACGCCGTGGAAATCCAGCTCTGGCGCATTGGTGCCTCAGGGCTTGCGCCTCGGTTCAACGTCGTGTGCCGCCCGAATGCTTGGAGCCGAGTGGTGGACCGGCCAGAGAACGGCAACACGTCGCGCCACCTAAAGTTTTGGTCGACGTTCGCGGACTACGTGACCGAACGCGGACAGCCATTCAAGACAAGAAAGCCCAGGGGCAGACCGTGGAACTCCGTAGCGGTGGGTAGGACCCATGTGCGCGTGACGATGGCGAATCGGTGGGGCGGCGAGTCTTCTCTCATGATCTACCTCAGAGGTCCAAGCAAATCGTCGTATTTCCGGCAACTTCACGATGAACATCAATCGGTGGTTGACGGTGTGCTTGGCAAATTCGGCGAGGTGAAGTGGCGAGAAATGCCCGGGCAGAAATCTGCGATCATTCAGGTTTTTCGAAAAGGGATAGTATCCGCCGAAGACGAAAATGAATGGATGTCATTACGTGCGTGGTTCTGCGACGCGACAATCAGCGTGTTGCGGGACCTCAAGCCGACGCTCCTGAACTTGCGATATGAGCCAGAAAGTCCGGAAGTGGTGCCGGACGAAAGCGATAATCATGACGAGTAGCGCGCCGAAGCCCTAACCCTCGTCAACCCCGTGCGGGCGTAGTCTCGGTGCTCGATGCTAGGAACCAACTTCAAGCGTCGCCGGGCCAACCGCCGACCATCGCCACGATGGCGTCCCACTGGTCGTCGGTCACGGTGAACAGATGGTTACCGCGCCCCCGTGCGACGGTGAGTCCCTTCAGCGTGCCGGTTTCGTCCTCGTCAAGCCATAGTGGCAAGGCAGCCGGCATCACGTAGCGAACAACCAACCGCAGTCGTAGGTCACTCGCTGCAATCTCGCCCCGGAAGAACGGTGCGCTTTCCGGAAACGCGGTGCGTTCCCGCGCCTCTTCGGTCACGATGCCGAAGACCACAATCCCACGCCTTCCCATGTGGTCTTTCGTCTGCCAGAAGATGATCCGGTCGCCGGGATGCGCTTTTCGACTGCTGACCGTCCACGTGTCGTGCTCGAGGGCACCCGTGGCGCCCGTCAAGTCGTAGAGCCTTGGGTCGACGAGGAGTGCGTAGTGAGCTGGCATGATCAGGCCTTCATCCTTGGTGCAATGCGTATGTCGCGCGTACCTCTGCTCGAGTGGCCATCCGCCAACCCGCAACCAATGCACGCCAGACGGACGGCCGTGGCGCCGGTCACACGAATGTGAACCACCGCATGTATGGCGCGCTCACGTGATGGTGCCATCTCGTGTGGAGAAACATTTCCATCAGGTAATACACATATCATCATTAATATACTACAAACGTTTGTAGAGTATAATCTCCTATTACATTGCCCAGTGATCTAATACCTCGGCGGCAAGGATCACGCATGACATCCCAATGACCTGAGGGTTCTCGATCCCCTCCGTCGCGCGAACAGCCATGCGAGTACCCACTGACTCGACGGTTCCGAAGAGCGTCGCGAGCATGTCTCGGGACGCCCGCACCGAGGTACCCGCCAGTGGATCAGCGGTG
>CAILQO010000071.1 GCA_903836285.1 uncultured Chloroflexota bacterium | reverse complement strand
GGCGCGGGTTGCGGGTCGGGCGCGGGTTGCGGGTCGGGCGCGGGTTGCGGGTCGGGCGCGGGTTGCGGGTCGGGCGCGGAGATCGCGCGTGTTACGACGGTGATTGGTTCGGTATCCGTGGTGGGGACCCGAGGGTGGTCATCAGCGGCAGGCAACGGCGTGTTGGCGGGTGCTTCGTCGACCGTAGGTTCTTCGTCCACGGCAACGGCTGCGACCCGGATGATCGGGACCCACAGCGCCGCGGGGCCGTTTGCGCGCGGTTCCGGTTCAAACGCATCGGCGAGCCCGACGAGACCAAGGGCACGCGCGTGCCGCGCGGCGTCCGCGACGCTTGCGCCCCCAACCAGTCGTTCCGCGAGCGTCACCAACGGTGGGTGCACGGCCACGGACACTGGCGGAAGAGCGTCGGGGCGGCGACGATCAACCTCCGCCCCAAAGGCGATGCGCAGCGCGTCGACTTGGCGACGTGACCTGGCCGCCGTGGCTCGGCGCCATGCGCCACGCAGGATCGGCACGGCACCGAGCAGCCAGAGTCCTGCCAGCGTCTGGACCGCATACTCGCCGTCAAGGGTTGGCCGGAACGCAAGGAGAAGGACGCTCGTCGCTGCCAGGACTTGGCTGACCCGCCGGCGCGCGCCATCAACGGGAGACGGCGCCTGATTGAGCGTCGTCGTGACGACGGCGCGTCGGACGAGGGCGCGGGCCGCGTCCTGCACGTCTGCTGACGCGGCGGTCACCTCGTCGGCTGCGACGATGGTGATCGTTGGCGTTGCGGGCGCGTCGATGAAGGCGGCGCCGAGGGCGCGGAGTGCGCGAAGCGAGTCCCGGGTCAGGACGAGTGCCTCCCCGCCGGACGGCCATGGCGCAAGCCACACGGGGATGACCGGGCCGGTCGCCGTGAACGATGGCGCCGGTAACGCTAGCGTCATCGTCCGGTTCCCTCGAAGGTCGTCCACCGGGCTGAGGTATCGGTGGGGACCGCTCGGGGCAGGCGTTCGGCAGCAGCGCGCGCGGCATACCACGCGGCCACGTGTGGCCAACCACGCTCCTTGCAATGTGAAGCCATTGACGCAAGGCGCGTCGCCGGTGCTCCGTCGGCACGCCTCGCCATTGCCCACAGGGCATTGACCTGATCGAGGGTGTCGGCGCGTTGGCCACGGGTGGTCTCAAGGAATGCCAGCCCTCGGGCAAGGTTCCCGGCGGTGCGACGCGACAGGCGGGCGTGCCATGCCCGCCAGAACAGCAGCGGGCGCCACCACTGGTGGGGCCGGTCGTCGATTGTCCACAGTGGGGGCAGCGCGAGGAAGCCCACCATTGCCGCCACGAAGGCATATGCCGGACCGGCATCGAGCGCGCGCCACACGAGTCCGGCAGTCACGGCTGCGCCGAGGACCCACCAGAGCGCCAGGCGAACGCGCCACCGCGGTGCAAGGCCGATGGCATCGCCGGTGGCGGTCGCAAGGGCAGCGGCCGCAAGCGCAAGGTCAGCGGAGGAGACTGGCCCGGGACCGTAGACGGCAAGGGTCAGGGCGGCAGGGGAACGCACGTCGCCCCGTGTCGCAACTTCCTCGCGTGGCACGGGACGCGGACTCAAGAACACCACGCCCGTCGCGCCGTCGGTGTCGGGAAGGACGTAGGCTTCCAGCAGCATTCGTGGGCTTTCGGCCAAGCACCGTGGCGCGATGCCTCGTCGGACCGGGTGGCTTCAGGCAGAGGCTAGCACGCGCGCCTTCCGGCCGCGACTGACAACCCTTCAATGCCCGGGCGGCACGTAGACTCGCGAGATGACAGAACCGGCGATACCACCCGGAACGACGGTGCCTGAGCCGTCGTGGTGGTCGTCCACCACGGATGGCATCTGGGATGTCGTGGTCGTCGGGGCGGGGCATGCGGGCCTTGAGGCCGCCCTTGCGGGGGCACGGATGGGTGCCCGCGTCCTCGTGGTGACTGCTGATCTCGGCACGGTCGCATCGATGCCATGCAACCCGTCGGTCGGTGGGCCGGCGAAGGGCCATCTTGTCCGTGAGATCGATGCGCTTGGCGGGGCGATGGGGTCCATCGCTGACCGCACGGCGCTGCAAATGCGGATGCTGAACACCGGTAAGGGTGCCGCGGTGCAGGCGATCCGCGCGCAAGTCGACAAGGCGGCGTACGCATCCGCTGCCGCCGAGGTGCTGCGGTCGCACCCGAACGTGACGAGGCGCGCGGCGATGGTGACCGGTCTTGTGACTGAGGCGATGCGTGATGCTTCGCGTGGCTCCGGACCGGACCACGTCGCGGTGGGCGTCACAACCGCAGCGGGGGACCGGTTCGCGGCGCGGGCGGTGGTTTTGACATCGGGGACGTTCCTTGAGGGGCGCTTGGTGCGCGGCGAGGTGGTCGAGGCGGGCGGGAGGCACGGCGAGGCGCCGGCGGTCGGGGTGTCTGGAAGCCTCGCGGCACTTGGCATCCGAACGGCGCGCCACAAGACGGGGACCCCGCCGCGCGTCGATGCGCGCACGATCGACTTCGGACAGACGGAGTTGCAGCTCGGCAGCGCGCACCCGTTGTGGTTCGCGCACGATCCCGCGGCGCGAGGGCCAATCCTGTCTGGTGACCCGCACCCTGCGTACCCGGGCGTGACGCGCGACGGCTGGCGCGTGCAAATGCCGTGCTACCTGGTCCACACAAACCCGGCGGCGCACGACCTGATCCGCGCGAACCTGCACCGTGCGCCGATGTACAACGGCACAATCGACGCGCCCGGCCCGCGCTACTGCCCGTCTATCGAGGCAAAGGTCGTGCGCTTTGCGGACAAGGCGCGCCACCAAGTCTTCTTGGAGCCGGAAGGGTTCGAGACCGAGTGGGTCTACGTGCAGGGAGCGAACACGAGCCTGCCAGACGACGTGCAGGCGGCCATGCTAGCCACGATCCCGGCACTGGCACGCGCACGCATCCTGCGCCCGGGCTATGCCGTCGAGTACGACCACGTCCCGGCCGACCAGTCGTGGCCCCACCTGGAGAACCGCGCGGTTGCGGGGCTGTTCCTCGCCGGGCAGGTGAACGGGACATCCGGATACGAGGAGGCGGCGGCGCAGGGCTTGCTTGCCGGGGCGAACGCGGCCCTCCGCGCGCGCGCACTTCGTGAGCGTCCGGGCACGTGCGACGCGCCGTGGACCCCGTGGCACGCGCGACGTTCGACCTCGTACCTGGGGGTGCTTGTCGACGACCTGACGACGGCGACGCACGACGAACCGTATCGCGTGCATACTGCGCGGGCTGAACACCGGTTGCTGTTGCGCCACGACAACGCCGACCTACGGTTAGCACCTGAGGCGCGAGCGCTTGGCTTGGTGTCGGCGGCGCGTGCGGCGGCGACGGAGGCGAAGCGCGAACGCATCGCGTCGGTACTTGCGGCGCTGTCAAATACCCGGGTGACTCCGGCGCACGCCACCGCGCTCGCGGGTTTGGGGTTCCCGCCGGTCGTGCGGGCTTGCACCGCCCGCGAGTACTTGTGCCGCCCAGACGTGACCGCCGCGTTCATGGCGGCCCTCGGCGACGACGCATTGCGTCTGGGCATCGACGACGACGTGGCGACGGCAGTTGAGGTCGAGGCGAAGTACGCCGGGTACGTGGCGCGGCAGGCGGAGGAGGTGGCGCGCACCGCGCGGATGGACGAGGTGGCGATCCCGGCGTCGCTGGATGTTGGGGCGGTGCCGGGGTTGCGGTCGGAGGCGCGTGAGCGGTTGCGCGCCTTCCGGCCGGTGACCGTGGGTCAGGCGTCGCGGATCGCCGGGGTGACGGCGGCTGACGTGGCGGTCCTCCTCGTCCGACTGAAGGCGGGGTAGAACAGCAACGCCGACCCCGGATGGTGGGGACGGCGTCGCCGAGTGAACGTGTCGGGTAATCCCGTGCCTACGTCGCAGTCGTCGCGTCCACCGGGACGGCATCCGCGGAACCATCGTCGGCACTGTCGTCGGACT
>CAILQO010000070.1 GCA_903836285.1 uncultured Chloroflexota bacterium | reverse complement strand
GTTCGCCGAACCGCACGATCCGCCTGGCCCTGAGTGATGCCGGTGCAAGGGTCGTCGGCTAGCACTTTTCCTCGCCCCTGCTTGCGGAGTTTCGCCCTCCCCCTGCAGCTGGAGAACCCACCCCCAATCCCCCGCGCCAAGCCTCCCACGTTGCGACGGGAGAGGGGTAACGTGGCCCCGAGAACGGCACCCCCAGCAGGGCGCGAGGAACGAGCGCACCCGATGGGCGTCCCTAACGGAAGGCGAAGGGTACGAGCAACCCGATGGGAAAAGTCCTGCTGCGGAGGTGCTGCGCTAGAAAATGGGAGGGGGGATTCGCGCACGCTCTCCGCGTACGCGCGCCTTACCCAATCCTCCGAAGCGACACGGGAGAGGGGCCTATACTGCCGCCATGCGAATCGCCCACTCGCGCTGGCTCCTCGTCCACAATGGGGCCATCCATACGCAAGACCCGCGCGCACCGCGAGTTGAAGCCCTTCTTGCGCGCGACGGCACGGTCGTGGCAACGGGGACCAAGGACGACGTCGAAGCGCTGGCCCGCCACCTTGGGTCGCATTCAGGCGACCAAGCGCGCCTCGACCTCGAGGGTGCCACGGTCATCCCCGGTCTTATCGACGCGCACATTCACCTGCTGCACTGGGCGGCGAGCCTTGATCGGGTCGCCCTCGCCGGGGTGACGTCGCGCGCGGAGGTGCTGCGTCGCATCGCTGATGCGGTCGCAAAGGCGCCAGCGGGGTCGTGGGTGCAGGGTTGGGGGTGGGACCACTCGCTGTGGGAGGACACTGACGGCGGGTTTCCGGATGCGGGCATCCTCGACGCCGTCGCCCCGGATGTGCCGGTCGCCTTGAGTCGCAAGGACGGCCACATGATGTGGCTGAACTCCAAGGCGATGTCGCTGGCGGGAATCGGGCCCTCGACTGAAGTGCCGCCAGGTGGGGTACTTGGGCGGGATCTGCACGGCGCACCGAACGGCTTGTTGTTCGAAAACGCGATGGAGCTGCTTGACAAAGCGATTCCCTCGCTCACCCACCAGCAGGCGGTCGACCTCTTCCGGCGCCACCTGCCGGCCTTGCATAAGGTTGGCCTGACCGGCGTGCACGTGCCGGAGGGGTCGCGGAGTTTCCGGGCGCTGCAGGCCCTCGATGCCTCGGGCGAGCTTGGCGTGCGCGTCCACATGATGCTGCCGTCTGGCGTCGCCCGCGACCTGATCGCCGCGGGGGTGACGTCCGGCCTCGGGTCGCCGCGCGTGAAGGTCGGGCACGTCAAGTTCTTCATCGACGGCTCGCTCGGGTCCGAGACGGCGGCGATGTTCGAGCCGTTCATCGGTTCGCCCGCGAACGTGGGCGTTCTGACGATGGACCCGGCGGACCTGCTCGATGCGGTGCGCGACTGCATTGCAGCGAATCTGGCCCCAGCGATCCACGCAATCGGCGACCGTGCGAACCGCACCGTGCTCGATGTCTTGGAGGCGACGCGCGACGCCTGGCTGCCTAACGGCATACGCCCGCGGATCGAGCACGTGCAGGTACTGCACCCGGCGGATGTCGAGCGGTTCGGGAGCCTCGGCGTGGTTGCCTCGGCGCAACCGATCCACGCGACGCAGGACATGGAATTGGTCGATCGCCTGTGGGGCAGTCGCGGGCGCTACGCCTACGCCTTCGGGAGCCTCGAGGCCACCGGTGCCACGCTCGCCTTCGGCTCAGACGCGCCGGTCGAGACGCCGGACCCCCTCCAGGGGATCTACGCCGCAGTCACCCGCCGGCGCCCGGACGGGAACCCTGACGGTGGGTGGTACCCGGAGGAGCGCCTAACGGCGGCACGGGCAATCGCGGCATACACCACCGGGGCGGCGTGGGCGAGTGGTGACGAGGGCGTCGTCGGCGAACTCTCTCCGGGATCCCGTGCCGACTTGGTTGTGTTATCGGGCGACCCGTTCACGGCGTCACCGGAGGCGTTGGCGCGCCTGCGCGTGTGCGCCACGGTGTTCGAAGGAGAAGTCGTCTACCGGGAGTGATCGTTCCTTTCCCGTGTCGCCTTGGGGGATTGGGCATGGCTCGCACTCCCCTCTCCTGCCGGAAGAAGCCCCGAACCCCTGCAGCTGGAGAACCCGTCCCCCTGCGAAAGCGTCCACCCTCCTTCGTCGGATGGTTGATCTGCGCTGCGAACGGTCCCCCTTAGCAGGCCCGAGGAACGAGGGCACCGGTGGGAAAATAAACACGGGTGATAGGGGTCCGGCTGCCGTCCACACCTTCGTCGCGGTATGGCGGCGAGACCTATCCCGTACCCTTCCGGCCATGCGAGTGGGCCTTGTTACCGCCGAGTTCCCGCCGTCGGTGGGAGGGGTGGGTGATCACGCGGCCCGCCTGGCGGCTGGTCTGCGTGCAGCCGGCCACGCCGTTCAAGTCGTTACCTCGATTGGCGAGGCGCTACCCGGCGATGAATGGTCTGGTCGCGGGTCCCGCGTTGACCGAATCGTGGACCGATGGGACTGGCGCATCCTCTTCACGCTGCCGCGTGTCGCCATCCGGCAGGCGTGGGATGTCGTGCACATCCATTACCAGCCCGGTGCATTTGGCCTGCATGGTGCAATCTGCCTCCTGCCACGCTTTATCCGGCGGTACCCAACACCCCCGGCGATAGTCACGACCTTTCATGACCTGCAGGTGCCGTACCTGTTCCCGAAGGCAGGTGGCCTACGCCGGCGCATCGTGCAGGATATGGCGGGAAACTGCGACGGGGTGATCGCAGTGGCGGACGAGACGGTCGGGCAGCTCTACAAGTGGACGAGCGGCACCGGGCATGACGTCACGGTGTCGCAAGTCCCACTCGGGAACCATTTCGACGCCGCCCCGCCCGCCGGGTTTTCGCGAGAATCGTGGCGTGCGGAACGAGGTATCGGGCCGAACGCCTGGGTGATCGGCCACCTCGGCTTCGTGAATGCGAGCAAGGCGGTTGACTCGACGGTCGCGGCGCTGGCGATGCTGGTCGCCGCCGGGCACGACGCGCACCTCCTGATGATCGGTCAGGCAGCGAGCATGACAGATCCCGGTGGCGCGCGCTATCTCGACGGCATCCTCGAGATGGTCGAGCAGATGGGCCTGTCGGAACGCGTCCACTGGACCGCACGCGTCACCACCGAAGATGCCGTGGCGTGGATCCGGTGCGTCGATGTGATGTCGCTGCCGTTCCGCGACGGTGCGTCGCTCCGCCGGACAAGCCTGATCGCGGGGTGGGCGAATGGCGTCCCGGTCGTGACCACCGACGCCCAGATCCCGGTCGACTGGTTGCGCGGCGATGCGCCCGCGGCGGTTTCGCCGTCGGTCGGGCCGGAATCGCTGGCACTCACCCTCGAGAAGGTCATGGAGAACCCGCGCCTCCGCGACGACTTGCGGGCGCGGGGGATTGCGTTTGCCGAACGATTCGGGTGGCCATCGGTGGTGGCCAAGACCCTGGACGTGTATCGCGAGGCACGCCGCATGCCTGCGCGCTAGGGCCGGCGCCTGATCACCCTGATGAGTAGTACGAGGTCGTCTTGCGCGATGGCACCCGTCGCCCACAGGCCGAGCGGATAGGCCATCCCGGCGCCAGCCAGTCCCACCCCTGCGTTGATGGTCGACCCTGCGAGGAGGACCCCGGCGGCGAATGCGGCCGCGGGGAGCGGACGGGCGCACGCCCCGGCCAGTGGGCGGAGGGGCATGCGCGCCGAGATCGTGAGGGCGAACGGCACCAGCAGGACGAACTCGGTGGCGATCGTGGTGAGGGCGGCGGCCACGTACCCGTACGTCGGCACCAGCACGAGGTTCGCTGCGAGGTTGAAGATGGCGGCCGCGGCGAACGCGACCGTGATCCGTGCCTGAAGGCCAAGCGCAATCAGGACGTACTGTGTTAGGCCGTTGACAAAACTCAGCGGAAGGAACCAGATGAGGATCTGGAGGGCGATCGCGCTTTCCGGCAGGAAGTCGTGCCCCCACAGCAGGCCCGACAGCGGGGCCGCGATCCACGTGAGCAGACCGGCGACCGGCATCGCCACGATGACCAGCAGCGTCAGGGCGAGGGCGTACACGCGACTGAGGGCATCGCCGGTGGTTCCGCCGTCGCCGGCGCGCCGCGCAAGCATCGGGAAGAGGGCGAGGATGAAGCTGCTCGAGATGCCACCGACACCGTCGATGACCTTGTAGGCACTGGCGTACTGCCCGACGGTAGCGCGCCCCCAGACGTTGAGCACCTGCACGTCGATCCGGAAGAACACGCTGTTGAGCAGGTTGTTGAGCATGAGCGGGACACTGTCGCGCAACAGGGCCGCGAGGTTTTGCGTCGGCCACCCGACCGCAACCGGCAGGCCGGAGCGCCGGGCGAGGGCGACGAACGCGATGGCGGTTGCCACCGTGACCACGAGCGAGGTGGCACCAAGCCCCACGATCCCCGTGCCTGCGAGAAGCGCCG
>CAILQO010000069.1 GCA_903836285.1 uncultured Chloroflexota bacterium | reverse complement strand
CGATCGCGACGCCCGAGGACGCGGCGTACGTACAGGCCCGGACGTCGGCGGTGGGGTTCATCGGCGCCAGTTCAATGGAACGCCTGCCGGTGGAGGTGGCAATCACCGACACGGTGCGGGCGTTCAAGGCGGCGCCGCTGCGGCGCGGGGGTTAGCGCGCGCGGGCGCGATACGCCCATGGCGTGGAGAGGTGCGGTCGGTGGGAGATCAATCCGTGACCGTCCCGCCATCGACTACCCTGTCGCACCGAAGGAGACGACGATGGTCGACATGGCGCCCCATGCGGGCGGGGCACGGTTCGTGCAGGCAGACGACGTTGAGACGATGACCTTCGACTGGGGCACCCTGCATTGGTTGTCGGAACCGCGCGTGACCGACGCGCAGCGGTATAGCCAAGGGATCGTGCGCCTCCAACCGGGGAAGGGTCATTCGCGCCACAACCATCCGGGCGTCGAGGAGACCCTCTACATCGTGAGCGGGCACGGGCGGCAGATGGTCGAGGATGCCGACGGGCATCAGGAGTACCGTGAGGTTGGTCCCGGCGACATGGTGCACATCCCCATCGGGTGGTTCCACGAGACGATCAACATCGGCACCGACGAGATTGTCTTGATTGCAACCTACGCGCCGCACGGCCCAGAGGCATTCCTGCGCACGCTGCCCGACGTGACGATCACGCCGCCTAGACGCACCTAGACCGCCACACACGCACCGGATTCCACCGCCCACGCGGCGCCGCCTGGGTCGGCGTCGCCCTTCGCACGGGGTGCCCCTCCGTATGCTTCCCGGGCAATGGTGGTACGTGCGCCCGGCCGGGGTGCGTGGCGCATGTTTCGTCGGTACGTCGGCCCGGTTGGCTGGCGCGTGGCGGGGCTTGGCGCACTGCTCTTCGTCACGACCGGCCTTCAGGTGGCGGCGCCGCAGATCTTGCGCCGCTTCCTTGACGGTGCACTCACTGGCGGGGCGACCGCTGACCTCGCGATTCTTGCCGGGGCGTTCCTCGCGGTGGGCCTCGGGTCGCACGCCGTTGGGGCCGTCTCGACCGTGCTGGCAGCCGACGTCGGGTGGACGGCGACGAACCGTCTGCGCGCCGACCTTGCCCTGCACTGCCTCCGCCTCGACATGGGTTTTCATAACGCTCATCGTCCCGGCGAACTGGTCGAACGCGTCGACGGCGACGTGAATGCCCTCGCCACCTTCTTCTCCGCCCTCGTGGTACGGGTCTTCGGCAGCGTGTTGTTGATCGTTGGCGTCGTCGGCGCGGTGATCCGCGAGGACGTGGTGGTTGGGGTTGCGTTCGCCGCCACGACGGTCGTGCTTGGCTTGGTGTTGGCGCGCCTGCGCAGCTACTCGGTGCCGACGCATGCCGCCGAACGCGAGGCGACGGCGCAGGTGTTTGGGTACATCGAGGAACGCCTCGCAGGCATTGAAGATGTGCGTGCAAACGGTGGTGGCGGTGCAACCATGCGCGGGTACGCACGGGTCGCTGGGACCCTCGTGCGGGCGGGTATCCCGGCGTGGATGCGCGACGCCTGGATCTGGTTCGCCACCATCGGGACGTTCACCGTCCTGACCGTCATCGCGATGGCGGGCGGGGCGTCGCTCTTCCTTGCGGGGTCGGTGACGGTCGGCACGGTGTACCTGCTCATCAATTACGCCCAGATGCTGATCGAACCGTTCGACCGGTTGGTCAGCCAGTTGCAGGAGTTTCAGCGGGCGATTGCGAGTATTGGGCGCATTGACGCGCTGTTCGCCGAACGCAGCGCCGTCGATGATGGCCCCGGCGTGTCGGCGCAGGTAGGTTCTCTGGGCGTGACGTTCGACCACGTGTCGTTCACGTACCCGGATGATGTTCGGGGTGACGGCGGCGCGACGTCTGACGGTTCGGTCCTGCGTGACGTCACTTTTCAGGTGGAAGCCGGCCGGTCGTTGGGCATTCTCGGCCGTACCGGCAGCGGCAAGACGACCGTGGCGCGCCTCTTGGTGCGGTTGTACGACCCGACGTCGGGGGTGATCCGCCTCGGGGGCGATGACGTACGGATGTTCGCCGTCGACGACTTGCGCCGACGCGTCGTGACGGTGTCGCAGGAGGTGCACATCTTTAGTGGCACGCTGCGCGACAACCTCACCTTGTTCGACGCCACCGTGCCAGACGCACGGATCAACGCGGTGCTTGCGGAACTCGACATCGTGTCGCAGGCATGGTTCCAGTCACTGACGGGGGGCCTCGATGCGGAGATTGGGCCGCGGCGGCGCGACCTCTCGGCCGGTGAGGCCCAGATGGTGTCGCTGGCAAGGGCCTTTCTGGCCGATCCGTCGGTGGTGATTCTCGACGAGGCGTCGGCGCGCCTCGACCCGGCGACGGAACGGGTTCTCGACCTCGCGATCGACCGCCTGCTCCGAGACCGTACGGCGGTTGTGATCGCGCACCGGCTGGCGACGATCGACCGTGTGTCCGACGTGTTGGTG
>CAILQO010000068.1 GCA_903836285.1 uncultured Chloroflexota bacterium | reverse complement strand
CTTCCACGCGAGCACTTGCAGTACGCCTCGCGGGGCGGGAGCCGAGACGCAGTTCAGAGATTGCCTCTATCGGGGTCGCTTCGCGAAAGTAGTCGAGAAACGCCGGGTCCTCATAGACCATTGACCGGTACGCGCGCCGTGACGACTCGGCCAAACCTTCAACCACGTGGTTCCAGCGTGCGGGAACCGGGTCATCACCGAGATTCCCGCGCACCGCGTCCCGAACGGTGGCGACCAGGACGGCGTTGACTGTCTGCTCAAGGTGTCGATAGGCGATGTCCCGGTGCGCGTACCGGGCAAATGCAACCTCGCCTTGTTCGGTGAGGCGCAGCCGCCCCCTTAACGTCCCGGAGGGTTGACCCATGATCGCCCGGTTGGTTGGGCCTCCACCTCGACCGAGTGCCCCTCCTCGGCCATGGAAGAGCGTTAACTCCACATGGTGCGCCATGCCCAGCGCCGCGAGTGCACGTTGCGCTTGGTAGAGCTCCCAGCTCGAAGCGACAAACCCGCCGTCCTTATTGCTGTCGGAGTACCCGAGCATGACCTGTTGGCGGCGCCCCCATGCACGCAACTGCTGGCGGTACGCGTGGACTTCGAACAGCTCCGCCATCATTCGGGCACTGGCGCGAAGGTCATCGATGGTCTCGAAGAGGGGCACAATGTGGAGGCTGCTGGTCGGCCCGGACCCGCGGTCGGTGGGGTCGAAGAGGCCGAACTCCTTGGCAAGCAAGAGCGGTTCGAGGAGATCACTGATACCTGCCGTCATCGAGATGATGTAGGTGTTGCACGCGTGCGACCCAAGCTCTGACTGCATCCGGCGAAGGGTGTCAAACACGGCAAGCGCTTCGACGGTCGATGGTGCGTACGGTGACGAGCCGTCAGGACCCGGACGGCGCTGAAGGGGCCGCGGGTTCATGAGTTCGCGAGCCAGGAGGGCGACACGATCGCGCTCCTCAAGCGCTTCGTAGGCCAGTTCGACACCCGCCACGTAGAGCAAGTCGGCCACGGCCTTGGCGTGCACGGAACTGTGCTGGCGAACGTCGAGGTGTGCGAGGTGGAACCCAAATACGTCAAGGCGTCTTCTGAGGTCGGCGAGCAGCCCGGCCCCAAGCCGTGGGAGACCGTCTGTCGCCAGCGCAGTGGAAATGGCGGCGACGTCGTCCAGCAGCTCGGTTGCACGCGCATAAGCGAGGCGCTCATCGCCAACGTCCGGCGCCTTCACGATGTCGCCATCACGCCAGAGGGCTTCCGCGGCGGCAATTGCGTGCTGTTCGGCCCAGGCACGTTCGCTCACGTCGTCGGGGGTGTTTGCCAGCAATTGCGCAATCCGCGCGCCGTTCACGCGCCGCGCCGCAGCGACGCGCGCGATCATCACGCCGAACTTCTGGCGGTATGGCTCCCGCGAGTGGGCGGCCCGAAGGCTGCGAACAAGGTCCGGGAACCGAGCAGAGTCGACCTCCAGGCTCGCTTGCAGTTGATGGGCGGCGTTGGCCTCCGTGGCGGCCAATCCTTCCAGGTTCGCCAGAGCGCCGGGACTGACGCTCAAGTGGCGCTGCAAGGCGCGCAGGCTGCCCTCATACAACGCCAGGGCCACATCCTTGTGCAGGCGCAATGCGTGCTCAGTCACCTTGGCACTGACGCCGGGATTGCCGTCACGGTCGCCGCCGATCCATGAGCCGAAGCGCAGGAACGAGGGAACGTCAACGTGGGATCCTGGCCACGTCTCGGCCACGGCGACCTCGATATCGCGATACAGGCGCGGGACCACGTCCCAGAGCGACGTCTCAAAGAAGTAGAGCCCGTTGCGCACCTCGTCGAGTACCGACGGGCGACGTTCACGCACTTCCTCCGAGACCCACAGGGCGGCAACCACCTCGCGTATCGCCATGAGTTGAGCTTCTCGCTCACGCCGTGTGATGCGAGGTTGGTCGAGCGGAGCAATCAGCGCAGAAAGGTTTCGGAGCTTGTGCAGGATGGTGCGCCGACGCGCCTCCGTAGGATGGGCCGTGAGCACCGGTTCGACGAGCGCCTCCGCGAGCACCTCCTGAAACCGGTCGACACTCAGGCCAGCCGCCCGCACTTCGGCCATGGCCTGGGCGATGCTCTCGCTGCGAGGCGAATCGCCGCCGGCAAGTTCGCGCATGCGCAGGACGCGGAGCCGGTGGCGCTCCTCAGCCAGGTTCACCAGGTGGAAGTACGCCGTGAAGGCCCGGACCAGCAGATGGGCCTGGGGGAGATCCAGCTCGGATGCCCTATTGATGAGTGCCTCACCGGCTGCCGCCCACCGGGACGCGTCGCCTTCGGCTTCGTCGACAGCCCGACGGAACGCCTTGGCGAGGGCCCGGAATTCCTCGACCAGTTCGAACGCGTCATTTCCTGCGACCTCGCGCAGCACGTCGCCCAAAATCGTCCCAAGCACGTTTACATCGCGGGCGAGCAGGTCGTTCGCATCGTCGGGCACCGCGTCGGGCCGAGGGAAAGTGTCGGGAGCGGTCATCGGATCGAGTCTAGCCTTCCCGGACGCCCGCCTGGCTCGGGTACACGTACACTCGGCCCATGACTGAACTTGATCGGCGCGAGGTCGTCCGGCTGACGTCGCTCGCGTCGTGCGCCGGTTGAGCATCGAAGCTCGCCCCCGGGGCTCTGGCGCACGTGTTGCGTCATCACCGCGCGCAGGCGCACCCCTCATTAATGGTCGGTCTTGAGGCACCAGACGATGCCGCGGTCTGGAACCTTGGTGACGGTCGCGCCCTTGTTCAGACGGTCGACTTCTTCCCGCCGGTGGTCGACGACCCAGCGACATTCGGGCGTATCGCGGCAGCGAACGCGTTGTCCGACATCTACGCGATGGGTGGCACGCCGTTCATGGCGTTGGCGGTTGCGGGCTTCCCCGACGACGTGCCGCTCGAGATCCTTGCCGACATCCTGCGGGGCGGCGCCGAGGCTGCGGCATCGGTCGGGGTCATCGTCGCTGGTGGGCACACCGTGACGGACTCCGAGCCGAAATACGGGCTGTGCGTCACGGGTATCGTCGACCCGTCGCGTGTGCTGACCAAGGGGGCGTTGCGCCCGGGTGACCGGCTGTTCTTGACCAAGCCAATCGGGACAGGGGTGGTGACGACCGCGATCAAGCGCGACGTGGCTCCGAAGCACGTGGCCGACGCGGCGATTGAATCGATGACCCTGATTAACTCGGCGCCGGCGTCGGTGCTGGCCACCCTCCCCGACGTCCGGGCGTGCACCGACATCACCGGCTATGGCTTGGCTGGCCACGGTTCGGAGATGGCGGCTGCGAGCGGTGCCATGATCGTCATCGAGTGGTCTCGCGTGCCGGTGCTTCCCGGGGCCGCCGAACTTGCGGCTGCCGGTCATGTGCCTGGGGGGACCGGGCGCAATCGCGCGTACCTCACGGGTCGCGACGCCAACGACACGGACGTCAAGCAGATTGCGCCTCGCGTCACCGCGGCAGCCACGCTCGACGAGGCAGCGCTCGCCCTTGCGTTCGATCCTCAGACGAGCGGCGGCCTCCTCTTTGGCGTGCCGCCACCTTTGGTGCGCCGGAGCGCCGAGGCGTTTGCGAGCGCCGGTGTCATGGCGCACGAAATCGGCGAAGTCCGAGAGGGGTTCGGCCTGCATTTCGTGTAAGGGCAGTTCAGAACAGGCCCTATGCCTGCTGCGACTCTCCCCCTAGCGAGGTGAGATGGGTGACGCCTACGGCCTCCAGTCCGATGGTGGCGGCGCCGCTTGCGCCGCCGGTCCGGCGTCGCTGACCCATCGCAAGCCGAATGCAAGGAAGCACCCCAGACTCGCCGCGGCCCCGATCACGGTCGTGGCGGTGTCGCCCGAAGCGCGCGAGACGAGCTGCGCGAGGGCTATACCACCCGCCGCCGATGACGCGGTAGCCCCCCAGACGAGGGCTTCCCATCCGGCGTGGCCGGTGAGGCGCAACAACCGCAACAGCGCCGGGAGCTGGGCGCCAAGCCCGAAGCCGACCGGAACCACTATCAACGCACCGATCGTCACCCGTACTTCCAGCGATCGCCCGACCATCAGCGGCGCGGCGAGAGGCAGCGCCTCGGCAATGAAGAACGGGAGGATCGCCGCCAGCAGCGCCCCCCAGCCGGCGACCGCACGTACCCCGGCGTGTGCCGCCCGATGCACCGCGAACGCCGCCGCGACTCCGCCGATGGTGATGGCTGCCCCCCCAGCGGCGTTCGTTAGGTCTGCACGTCCGGCGAGCAGCGTAAGTCGCCAGAGCACGGTGGCGCCGATGGTGCCTGACGCCAAGCCGGCGACGGCCGCGACGATGACCGATCGCCATGGCACGGCATCTGACCGATCCGGTCGCCTGTCCGACCCCCGCCCATCGCGCAGTTCAACGTCGTCGTAGAGGTCGCCGAAGTCATTCGGCCGGTGCGCCGCCGCCCACGTTGCGATTGCGGTACCGAACGCGAGTGCAAGCGCAATCGCGACCGTCGACCATGGGAGACCCTTGCCCGCTTCCTGAAAGTACGGGCGGCTGTCACGCGCGGGAGTGATGTCGTACGGCACACCAGACTCGGCGGTCGCGGGACCGTCCTCCGTGCCGATGATGGCCAGTACCGATCGGGACTCCGAGTACGGCACGAAAAGTGGTGGGAACGGCGCCTGGAGGAGGAATTGCAGCACCTCCGTCGCGTTCGCTTGGGAGTACGCCGTCTTGCGAACGAACACGGTTGGCAAGGTGATGTCTTCGAGGGTGCCTCCGGCCGTGCCGTCGTTCACGGCGAGCAGGTGGCGAATCGCGTCGGTTGGTGTCGGCGCGCCAGCGTCGGCCATCGCCTGAAAGGCAGTGTTGAAGGTTCGCCAGAGTTCGTGGTCGTCACGCACGCGGATCGCCAGCGTGCCCTCGGCGTCGAGGTGATCCATGTAGTCGCCGATAGCCTCGCGGGTGAGCAGCGTGGCGCCGGAGGCCCGACCCGGCTCGGCCGCGGCGCCGAACGAGGCGAGGGTGACGAGGATGAGGTCGAAGCGGTCCTCACCGGCCCGCAGCCAGGCGCGTGCCTCCTCGCTCACGATACGCACGCCTGGGCCATCGAGAATAGAAGGGCCACCAGCCGCCGCTTGGGCGAGCTTGACCGTGGCGACGGCGCCCGGGTGTGGTTCGGCGACGACAACCGTGGTGGCGCCGGCTTCGAGGGCGGCGCGCACCTCCTGCCCTGCACCAAGTCCAACGATGAGCACTCGACCGGCCTTGCCCGGTAGGACGAACGGGAGGATGGCACCGTCCGGGCGGATCCGCCCTTGCGGCGCGACCACCCCAAACGGGAGGCCATCGAGGTAGAGCCATCTGGCACCGTTCGGCGCAACCGTGACATCAAGGCGACCGCCGGCACCCCATCGCGCCGAGACGTGACGTTCGTTCTCCTCGGCGGAAGCCACGCTCGCGAACAGCGACTTCGCGACAGGGACACGCCCGGGATCGGGAACGGTTGAGGGGTTCGGCGCGACGACCATCGGGGCAAGCGTCGCGCCAACGATGAGCGTGCCGGCAAGGCCAATCGCCGTGCGTCCTGCCCAGCCGGCGCCCGGTTCAGTCGCAGCCAGAACGAGCGACGCCGCCCCTCCAACGGCTGCCGCCGCCATCGCCAAGGCCGGAGCGCCGAGTACCTCTAGGAGAAGCGGCGCAGTCGCGAATGCAGCGGCGCTGCCAGCGGCGACGGCGCCGACCGCGAGTGCGGACAGCGACCCGGTTCGCCGGATCGCCACCCCGCCAACGGTGCCGACGCCGAACGCCATGAGCAGCCAGCCTGCGGCGATCACGACTGCATGCACGAGTTCGGGGACCGCCGCCGACGGGACCGCGCCGAGCGCTGCGCCGACCGCCTCCACGACCGACGCGACGGTGAGCAGCCACGCGTCTCGCCGTGCGGTGCCGCCATAGCGGTGCGCTGCGAGTAGCCCGGCGCCGCCTGCAAAGCCTGCCCACGCGCCGTGACGCCACGCGTCGGGGGCGTAGACCACTACGGCGACCAACCGCGCCATTGCCGCGGCCAGCCACGTCGCGCCGGCGCCCACAAGGAGCGACGCGACGACCGCCCCGGGGCCGACCACCGACTGAGGCCGGGGCTCCGCGAGCTCGTGATCGAGGCGGCTGTCCGATGGCAGGAAACCGGCATCGTCTCGAGGCGGACGGGTTCCAGACGGTGTCGAGGCATCGGGTACGGGAGGGTCGTCCAGGACTTGCGCCGGGTTCGCGTTTGCAGGCACAGCGTCGTCGCCTCGATCGCCGACCGGCGAGGGAGGTGGGCCGGGATTGGCTCCGTTCGTCATGTCGTCGGTTCCGCCAGGGTGAGGCGGGCGCGACGTCCGCGATACCTCCGCCCAATCATACGTAGGGGCTGGTCTCACTGGTGGGTGGGCCCAAGCGCCAACGGGGCGGGAGGAATGCGAGTGCGTGCGCGATCGGCGTCGAACGGCTGGTCAGGCGGGGACCGGCCTGGACCGCTCGACGGCACGCTCGCGCATGAGGGCAGCAGCTACCAGCGCGGCGAGCGTGGCACCGTTCACCGCAACAATCCTTGCGAGGGCATCAGCTAGTCCGTCCGGGCCGGAGAGGATCGCCGCGACTTGTGCCAGGGCGGCGATAGGCACGATCACCGCGCCCGCTTGCCGTCCCTGAGCGACGAGCCATGTGAGCACGACGCTCGCAAGAGAAAGCGAGAGGGACCCAAGCCCGAAGATTGGCAGCAGAGGCGCCGCGGCGAGGTACGTCGCGCCAAACAGTAGGCCGACGATCAGGCTGGGCGCGACAAGGAACGCGAGCTCGCCCGCTCCGGCGACCGCGACGGTAATCGCCAGACCCAACCATAGCGACGCGCGACCTCGGTCGCCTGCACCCGCCTGCCGGGCAACCACCGGCAGCAAGACGGTGGTGAT
>CAILQO010000067.1 GCA_903836285.1 uncultured Chloroflexota bacterium | reverse complement strand
ACGTCTTCAGCTTCACGCAGACGGACAGCGCGGCGAACGTGCAGTCGACGGCCAGCAGCCTCACGGTGACGGTCGACACGTCGCCCCCGACCTCGACGACTGTGGCGCTGACCAGCACCGATTCGGGCACCAGTGGCGACCGTGTGACGAATGTGGCACCGGTCATTGGGGTGACGGCGGAGGCCGGGTCGACGGTGGCGGTGACCGCGACGAAGGACGGCACTGCCTTCACGCTCTTCACTGGGCTGTCGAGCATCTCGGGGACGGGTTCGCAGGTGTCGTGGACGCCGCTTGGCGTGCCGGCGTCGGGGAGCACCGGCGCGGCGTTGGCCGATGGCGTGTACGTCTTCAGCTTCACGCAGACGGACAGCGCGGCGAACGTGCAGTCGACGGCCAGCAGCCTCACGGTGACGGTCGACACGTCGCCCCCGACCTCAACGACTGTGGCGTTGACCAGCACCGATTCGGGGAACAGCAGCGACCGCGTGACGAACGTGGCGCCGGTCATTGGGGTGACGGCGGAGGCCGGTTCGACGGTGGCGGTGACGGCGACGAAGGACGGCAGCGCCTTCACCCTGAACACGGGCCTATCCAGCATCTCGGGGACGGGCAGCGCGGTGTCGTGGACCCCCCTCGGGGCGAGTGGCGCGGCGTTGGCCGACGGTGTCTACATCTTCAGCTTCACGCAGACGGACAGCGCGGCGAACGTGCAGTCGACGGCCAGCACCCTGACGGTGACGGTCGATACGACGGCGCCGACCTCGACGACCGTCTCGCTGACCAGCACCGACTCGGGGACGAGCGGCGACCGCGTGACGAACGTGGCGCCGGTCCTTGGCGTGACCGCCGAATCTGGGGCGACGGTGGCCGTGACGGCGACGAAGGACGGGAGCGCCTTCACCCTGAACACGGGCCTGTCGAGCATCTCGGGGACGGGCAGTGCGGCGTCGTGGACCCCCCTCGGGGCGAGCGGCGCGGCGTTGGCCGACGGCGTCTACATCTTTAGTTTCACGCAGACCGACAGCGCGGCGAACGTGCAGTCGACGGCCAGCACCCTGACGGTGACGGTCGACACGACGGTGCCGACGGCAGCGACCTCGCTGGCCCTCGCGGCGACCGGTGGCACCAACCAAGTGGCGAACGCCCTAAACGGCGGGAACACGAACTTCACCGTGACCGCGACGATCACCGGTGACGTCGGGAGCGGCGGGGGCACGGCCGAGTTGTTGGTCGGGGCGGCGTCGTTTAGCACCCCCATCACGGCCAGCGTGGCGAGTGGCGCGACCTCGGTGTCGCTGACGCCGTCGTTCACCACCACGGCGGCGGTGCAGGCGGCGATGACCGCCGGGTCGAAGTCGCTCACGGTCAAGCTGACCGACAGCGCCGGCAACGTGGCGACGAGTAGCGCCCTCACCGTCCTTGCGGACTACACCGCCCCGACGGCGGCGACCTCCCTAGCCTTCACCGCCAGCGGCGGGACCGTCGTGGCCGACACCCTGAATGCGACGAACACGAACTTCACCGTCACGGCGACGGTCACCGGCGACGTCGGGAGCGGCGGTGGCACGGCCGAGTTGCTGGTCGGCGGGGCGTCGTTTAGCACGCCAATCACGGCAAGCGTGGCAAGCGGGGCGACCACGGTATCGCTGACACCGTCGTTCACCACCACGACGGCGGTGCAGGCGGCGATGACGACTGGGTCGAAGTCGCTGACGGTCAAGCTGACGGACAGCGCAGGGAATACC
Source organism: uncultured Chloroflexota bacterium (assembly GCA_903836285.1). GTDB lineage: Bacteria > Chloroflexota > UBA11872 > UBA12225 > UBA12225 > CAILQO01. The sequence continues at coordinate 348 of CAILQO010000067.1, read as the reverse complement.
GCCACCAGTTCGGGCAACGGCAACACCGTGACCGTGACGAACGACTACGCGGCGCCGACGGTGAGTACGGTGACGTCGTCCACGACCGCCGGTTCGTACAAGGCGGGGGGCACGGTTGCCCTCACGGTGACCTTCTCGGAGGCGATCACCTCGACGGGGTCGTCGTCGCTCCTGCTTGAGACGGGCAGCACCGATACGGCGGCGACCTGCGCGGCGGTGACGGCATCGACGACGTTGGCATGCACGTATACGGTCGCGGCGGGTGACACCAGCAGCCACCTTGACTACCAGTCGACGTCGGCCCTGACCGGCACGATCAAGGACGTGGCCGGCAACGCTGCCACGCTT
>CAILQO010000066.1 GCA_903836285.1 uncultured Chloroflexota bacterium | reverse complement strand
TCTTGATCGATTGCGCCCAACAAGTGACACCACCGCCCGTAACGAAACGCGTGAAATCAGGCGCCGCCGGTGCAATGGTGGCGAGTCAACGGATCGCGGTCGCCGACGGCTGGTGGGACATTGCGCTCAGCGGCGGGCTACTCACCCGAGGCGCATTTGTCGTCCCGCTCTCTGGAACGGGTGACACGCAAGGCGACATTGTCGCGGCGTGGTCCATTGGTGCAGACAGGCAGCCAGTCTTCGATGAGCCGACGCACGTAGCGCGCTCCGCGTCGTCCGGCGACGCGCGGATCGTTGTAGGGGAGTATGTCAGGCGCTGCGCGGCGGGCGACTGGGAAGCAGCTATCCAGGCACTATGGCTCGTCGACCAGGCTGTGTTTCACACGGTGAGCGCCAACTCGCTACCCCAGTGCGGCGTGGACGCACTCCTCGCCGAAGGGTTGCGGTGGGCGGCTTCCTGCGTAAGCGCCCATCCAGCAGCACCGCGTATTACCCACGTTCATTGTAGCGCTGGCTTGGCTTGCGTCACTGTCAGCGGGCCGTCGTTGCAGTCCACCGCATACCTGCTCGCCGAAGCCGTGCCCAAACAGGCCGTTCAGGGTGCGACCACGCCGGATGTCTCGGACTGGGCAATCATTTCGGCGGTTACGTGGGATCCCACGCTTGCTGCCGCAGATCATGCCCAAGCCGAAGGTGGACATGACCGACCTACCGGACCGAACCCGGACATCCGAGTTAGCGGCACCGTGGCGCGTGACACGCCCGACTCTAGCCTCCAAATATTCAAGAATAGCACGCGTGAAGGCATTGAGTGGCTCGAAAATCGGGTCTCACTCCCGGTCCTCGGCTTCGTGGTGTCACTTGCGGTGTATGCCTTCACGCGCTTCTGGAGGCTCGAAGATTTCCCGATCTACTTTCACGGCGATGAAGCATTTCAGGTTGTCGCGGCCCGTCGCTTGATCGAGGGAAACTTCAGGAACGAGCTTGGCGTGCCGTTTCCCTTTTACTTCTCAAACGGCGGCACGTGGGCACCACTCGTGACCACGTACTTGCACGTGGCGACATCGACGATCTTCGGCACGTCCGTCCTGGTCGCCCGTGGCACAACAGCGTTGGTTGCGGTGATCGGCGGGGCGACGCTCGCGCTCTTTGCCAGGGACATCATCGGGCTTCGGACGTGGTGGGTGCTACCGCTCCTGCTTGCAGCCGTCCCGGCTTGGTTCCTTCACTCACGCACCACCTTTGAGACCGCATATTGCGTATCCGGCTACGCCGTATTTCTGTGGTGCTATGGGCGATACCGCGACGGCGCCCCGCGATGGGGTGCGCTCGCCGTTGCTGCAGCGGCAGTCACTTTTTACACGTATACGAACGGGCAGCTCATCATTGGATTGACAGGAGTTATTCTGACGGTTGTGGATGCGCGTCACCACTGGTCGATGCGGCGCCAACTTGGGTGGGTCCTTGCGCCTGCGCTCATCAGCCTTGTGCCGTACGCGATGTACGCCCGCGCGGCTCCAGGCGCGACCACCGATCAGCTCTGGCGGGTTTCGTCCTACCTGGTGCAGGACCTGCCGGTCGGGGAAAAGGTGCGCCAGTTTGCCCTGCACTACTGGGCGGGGATAAACCCTCGGTACTGGTTTCTTCCGAACCCACAAGAGCTCTCGCGCCACGCGATGCTTGGCCACGCCAACATGCCGACGTGGCTGTTCCCCTTCGCAGCGCTGGGTCTCGCGGTTGCGATTATCGGCATCGGCAGGCCGGGCTTGCGACTGCTGGTCATTGCGCTTGCGGCTACACCGATCGCTGCAAGCCTTGCCGATGTGGGCATCACTCGAGTCCTCCCGGTGATCGTGCCGCTGACCCTTCTCGCGCACGTCGGGTTCGAGCGAACTCTTTTCCACGTCGGGGCGATAGCCCGGCGCCTTGCCGTACGGGGATGGTCGCCTTGGGCGCGGCCCTTCTTCGGGTCGGTGCGCCTCACCGCCATGGGCGCGCTGCTCTTGTGGTTCGTCCTGTCGACCCAAGCCGGTGCGATCATGGTGGACGCGCTTGACAATGGGCCGAGGTGGTTCACCGACTACGGCCTCTACGGCCAGCAGTGGGGAGCTGTCCAAGTCTTTCGACTCATACATTCGAAGGCACGAGCACGTCCGGATGACACGTTTTTCGTCACATCAACGTGGGCAAACGGCACCGATCTGTACCTACCATTCTTCGTTCCGGAGTTGATGGATGCTGGGCGAGTCCGCATGGGAAACGTCCGCGACCTGCTCTCGGTGCGCCGGGAGCTCACCCCGAACATGGTGTGGGTGATGACTGCAGACGAGGTTGAGCTTGCTAGGACCTCCAAGCGGTTCAGATCGATCAATGTCGAGTCCGCCTTGACGTATCCGAATGGGGCGCCAGGTTTCAGCTTCGCCCGCCTTGAGTACGTGTCAAACGTCGAGGAAGTTGTCGCTGCCGAGCGCGCCGCAAGGGTTGCGCTACGGTCGGGGCAAGTCGTGGTCAACGGCGAGCGCCTTGCGGTAAGTCACTCTTTCCTTGATGCCGGAGGGTTGTCAGACCTTTTCGACTCGAACCCTCGCACGCTAGGGCGCTTCAACGGTGGCAACCCTGCGACCCTTGAATGGGCGTTTCCGGCTCCTCGAACCGTGGGAACTGTCGTCCTTGCCATGACCGCTGGAAACTGGCACGTGTCGCTCGCGGTCCTGCGACCGGACGGGTTCGTCGAGGCCGTTGAAAAGGACGTGGATGCCCGAAGCGACCCGGTTGTGTCGATCGATGTCCCTCCGGGTACCGTCGGGGCAATCCGGCTCATGATCACGAGCCGGGTGCATACGGACGAGGCAATCATCCACCTTCGTGACGTGACGTGGCAGTAACTCCTGGGATCGATCCCCAGACGTGGCATGGTCCGGGCTGCACCGTCATCCTGACCTCGCTCGACAACGACCTGACCGGGCGCGCGACAGTTGGCGAAGCCCAGGTCACAGCCGTGCCATCCGGCGCGGTCGGCACGCCCCGAACTTTGGTTATTACGGTCGCGTGTTCAGCGTCCCGCGTGCAGGTCGACACCGGCGTTGGTGCGTCGACCTGCCAGGTCACGGTGGCTTTGGATCGCGCCCCGCCAAGCGGACAACCCCTGCACTGGACGACCACAGGTGACGCAGCCGCCGCGTGGGACGCCCTTCGATCACTCCGACGCGGCGCTCTCGAAGCGTCCGACGGTGCCGGTTTGGCGGTCGCAGTGGACGAAGACGGCTTGGGGTCGATGCCACTGGAGCATTCCGCTCGTGACGCGGCGATTGATACCCCATGGTTCGCATGGTCGAACGGCCCGCTTGCATGCGTCATGGCTTCGGGCACAGATGCTGGCGAGTCTTTTTGGGATCTGGCCATCGTCCGCCGAACCGGCGATGCGAGCGACTGGTGCGTTGCATATCGTGCGCTCGCATACCTCGCTCCAGAACCGATGGGCAGAGGGGTTGACGAAGGCACGCCCGAGGGTAGGCGGTTCAGCCTGGTCGCGCTCGCTACCGCGAGTGTGGCGCGCTCAGACTGGGACGGCCGGGCAAAGGGAGTCACGGCGCGCGCGGCACACATTGAAGCGACCAAGGACCCGACGACGCCTGACAAGCCCACGGTGCCAGTCGGGAGTGACGCGACCACCTCGGCAGGAAATCACTTAGGCTCAATCCCGGAAGTCACCGGAACTTGGGGCATCCTGTCGAGTACTTGGGCACGGCCGGTTATCAACAGA
>CAILQO010000065.1 GCA_903836285.1 uncultured Chloroflexota bacterium | reverse complement strand
TGAATCGCACCCCCGAGGTCCGTCAGGATGTCCGCAAACAAGTTACTCGCCACCACAACGTCGAGCGACTCCGGATGCGTCACGAAGCGCGCGGCCATCGCGTCCACGAGGTACCGTTGCGTCTCGATGGCCGGGTAGCTACCGGCGACGTCGTCGAAGACCTCGTCCCAGAACACCGCCGAGTACTGCATCGCGTTCGACTTCGTCACGCTCTGAACACTTCGGCGACCCTGCGTGATCGCGAGTTCGAACGCGTAGCGGATGATCCGCTCCGTGCCGGTGCGCGTGAAGACGATGTCTTGAATCGCCACCTCATGTGGGGTCCCGCGATGGACGCGGCCGCCAACACCTGAGTACTCACCTTCGGTGTTCTCACGCACGCACACAAAGTCGATCTGCTCCGGCCCCTTGCCGACGATCCGCCCCTTCAGGCCAGGCAGCAGGCGCACCGGGCGCACGTTCGCGTACTGGTCGAAGGCCTTCCGGATTGGCAGCAGCAGCCCCCACAGGCTCACGTGATCGGGCACGGTTGGCCAGCCGACCGCCCCGAAGTAGATCGCTTGGAAGCGGCCGAGCACGGTCGTCCAGTCGTCGGGCATGTACGACCCGTGCGCGAAGTACCGCGCGGTCGACCAGTCGAACTCCTCCTCGTCAAGGCGGAACGACCCCGTCACGTCGGAGAGGTGCGCAAGGACGCGGCGTCCCTCGCGGATAACGTCCACGCCGATCCCATCCCCTGGGATCACGGCGACGGCATAGTGCCTCGGCATCAGGAACCTCCAGGGGGCGTACGTAGCCCTTAGTTATCCGTAGTGCAGCGCCTCCGTAGGAGGTCGTGTTCGCCCATTTTCTAGCGCAGCGCCTCCGCAGGAGGACTTTTTCCACCGTATGCGCAGTCCTCGCCTGCTCGGGGCTCAAGGTTGCACGGGGGGGGCTTCTCTAGCGGGAGGTCGATCAAGATTAGTGGGGGCTTGACCGGGACGGGTGCGCGACCCTCCAAAGGCAATCCCAACGATGACGGCGGCCCACAGGATGCCGCACATCACCATTAGGGCGCCCACGACCGAAAGCGACCGCGGACCCAACGGCAGGCGCGCGGCGCCGTTCGCTAGGACTCGGCGCACGGCGGCGGCGTTCGTCTCGTCGTTTGCGACACGCACAAGCATCGTGCCGTCGGCCTTGAACGCATTCACGTACAGGGCGCCGTGCGGGTACGACGACGGGAAACGCGCCAGCGTTGCGACGCGAGTGCCCGGTTGCGTGCGCCCTTCGGGGTACGACACGACCACGAGCAACGGTCTACCCACGGACGGCACGATCGGTTCGAAGCGGACCGGGGTCCATCGTTCGGCCCTCTCACCTTGCCCCGTCCCAAACGCACCACCGACAGGCAGCGCGGCAGCCCCCAGGCGAACCTCTCGCATGACCACCCGTCGGTCAGGAGAGGGCAACGTCGCGGGCCAATCGGTACCTGGCGGTCCGCGTTCGGCATCGGCGGCGAGCGCCTCGATGCGGACGACGACCTCACCGGGCAGGTCCGGCCTTTCGGCAGCAAGGACAAGCTCGATGACGGAGATGCCCTCGCGGCTAGGGACGACCCACTGCGCCAGCTCACTGGGGCCACCGAGACGCATCTCGAGACTTCCGGCCGACGCCGTCACGTGGTCGGCAACGGCAGCCGGCGCGCGCCACCACCGCAGGGCCGCGACGCCACCCAACATGAGCGACGCCACGAAAAGCGTCCCCAAAAGTGGGACCGCCATTCGGCGCGCCGGCAATCTCCATTTTCCCACCGTATGCGCTCGTTCCTCGCGCGTGCTAGGCCGCCACTCGCCAGAACGGTGGAGCACAGGGCCAAGACCCCACCGGGCTTGGTCGCTTCGGGCATCTACGTCGCAAGGCAGACGCCCACACCCACGCCCTCCCGGCCGCGGATCGGGGGAGGGGTTGTGGAGACAGGGTCCATTTCAAATGACTGCGTCTGCGCAACCACGTCGTCGTAGCGGGGGAGGGGTCGTGGAGGGGGTCTAGGGGG
>CAILQO010000064.1 GCA_903836285.1 uncultured Chloroflexota bacterium | reverse complement strand
TAACTTTGGAATTCACTTTTCTCTTATTCTTGTCTCATTTTATTTGTTTTTGTCTGCGACTACGCCACCTGGGCTTGCCCACATCAATTCGGTAACTACGAGCTTGATGGTAATTTCTCTAGCAACCGCGGCACGCAGCGCGTTTTCTGTGTCGTTCGCTCGACCGCGCAAACTATTTTTCTTGTACATAATCTCGACCGCCACAGCCGCGCTTTCATTTTCCATTCGACCATTTATGGTAGGTTTGGCGTTGCCATTGATGTTATTGATAATCTTCGCTCCCGCGATTCACCCTAGGGAGTTTGTACCCGCAAGGCGTGTAATCACTTTTCTGATTCAACGTCGAGAACTCTTGACTATATCGTGCAAGAGGTATGCGACCTGGTGGATCGTAACGTTTGGGTTCTTCGTCATTTTCAATTTTGCACCATATTTTATTACTGGAAATATGATCGCGATGGTTCAAGGCGTAATTCATAATTCTAACAAACTAAATCCGCAGAGTCCGATTGCGATCTTGGAAGATCAGCTGAAGTCATTTTCGTACGGGGGGGCCGGGTACTTCCTGGTGCTCGCTGCGACAACGCCGTGGATGATGGTGGTGGCTCGTCGCCTGAAGGCAGGCTACACGCGTTTTGCAGCGTCGGGAACAGTGCTTCTCGGCGTGCTGCTTCCATTCGCGGGTCTCGAAGCCATGATCCTTGCCAGACATTGGTGGGGTGGATACTGGCAAATGTTCACAGTTATAGGCGTGATTCACTTCGCAGTAGTCTATGTGCTTGCCATTCGTGCCCAAGTAGTAACAATAGATGTGTCGGTAAAGGCGATGCGCATCATTGCGGCGAGTGCGCTCGCAATCGGCGCCGTCCTCGGGGCCAACGCGAATCAGGAGGCGCGCCACGCGCAGGCGTCGAGGTTTCAGGAGATTGCTGACTACCTGACGCAACGCCGGGCCCTCGGGCTCCCGGAGGACTTCCTTGATATCGGCGACATGTATCCGCACTGGCAGCTACGAGAGTCGCGTCACGGCTTTCCTCATGCTCAGAATATGCAGCACATCATTCTAGGCTGGTATCAATATCTGCCGCGCATGACCCATCTTGAGTTCCCGTACACCCGTGAAGAGTTGTGCCGACAAGTTAATACACGTGGACAGTCAATTGTTTTTATGCAGTTTTCTTATATGTTTGGTTGTCTACTATCTAAAGAATCTAATTATATCTTGGAGCGCAATAGTCCTGAACTCATCATTTTCGTACGATCAAGTTCCTGAACCTAACTTTGCGATGCGGACGGCCCGCTCGTCACGCGACACCAAAAGGCCGACAGGCCGGTTCATTCCGACAGACTGCCTTGCTGCCTCAACAGAACCGGCGCATCACAGTCGGTGGCGCTCAAACTAGCGCGCGAGCGCGTGTGGCTCAATCGGTGATGTCTCCTGCCAGTGTCGCGGCCCTCGGCCACGTTCAAGCCCTTACCACTTGTCCGACCCGTGGTTGCGTACCTACCGCCAGAAGCCGTAGCGCACGCGTCCTGCGGATGTAGCCCAGATGCAGTTGCCCGCGAGTAATCATTCCCATCGGCACTTTATCTTCACGGCAACACGCCTGGCGAGCGGCGCGTTAGGCGTTTGACGGAGGTAGGTTCGTCTAGATGCCCAACGAATGCGATACGCCCACCCACGGTGACGAGATTGAGGCGATGGTCACTGAGGCGATGCGCCTGATCGGCCTACGTTGCTTCGCTGACGCCCGATCGCTCGTTGAACGAATCGAGGGCTTTGACCCGGTCAACAACTGGGGCGCGCACGCCCGCATCCACCTTCACATCGACGAAGGCTCACTCGACGAGGGCGCAACCCGAGGGATTGCCCACCTTACCGCCACCGATCCCTTCGAAGGCATCAACGTCCACAACGCGATGCACCTCGCGACGATCCTCCTCGACCTTGGCCGGGTTGACGAGTCGGTGGCGTGGCAGGAGCGGGTCGTCGTCCCCGTCGCCGAGACCATGCCGATGCAGTACCCGAGCGCGACGCACCTCTTGTGGCGCACAGAGGTCGCGGGCCACGGACGTGCGTCCGGCCGCGCCCTACCGTGGGAAATCCTCGTTCGGCCCGGGGCGACCGCACTCCACGGCCCCGACGATGCACCTGACCCACTCGAGGCCATCGCCCACGCTATGGCGTGGATTGCCAATGGAGACGGCGCGCGGCGGGAGGCTTTGCTCGGCGCGCTCATGCACCGTGGACTGAAGGACTCTGGGCAACAGGGTGCTACCGCGAACGACACGACTGTTGCGCAGATCGTTGAGGGGCTGTACCGCTGGTGGGAGGGCGACTTTGCAGAGGCCGCCGCTGCTCTAAGTGCGGCTCATTCGGGGTTCGGCGCGCTGACCCAGTACCCCGGGCAACTCGCCGCAATCGAGGCCACGCTGGACGACGCACGGGCGCGCGCTCAAGGTGCTCTCATGGAAGCGGTGCCGAAGTAGGGGGCTGAACGAACTGAGGGAGTGGGTCTTCTCTACACCGCTCTCCCGCCGCCGATGGGCGGGGTAAGGGAAGAGGGCTGAAGCAACCCGCTCAAGGCCAGATGTGGGCGTGACCTCCACGCTCTCGGAGGCCGTCGCAACGCATTGACACACGCTATCGTGCGCCTGCAAACCACCATCGACAACTGGGGGATGACGATGTCCGACACCAAACAGCCAACCCCGCGACGTCTTGCAACCAGACGGACCACCCTGTTCGGCGCGGTCGGCGCGACTGCCGGGGCGTTCTTGGCCGCCTGCGGCGGGGAAGCAGCCCCGGCGGCACCCGCCGCAAAGGCGGAACCGACGAAGCCAGCCGCCGCGCCGACGACCGCCGCGCCCGCGGTTCCCACGGTTGCCGCGACGAAGCCCGCGGCGACCGCCGCCCCTGCGCCAGCCTCTGCCAAGGGCAAAGTGACCTTCATGACGCAAGGGACTGACCCTGCCGATGAGGCGCGCTACAAGCCGCTTGGCGAGCAGTTCAATGCAAAAAGCGGCCCGGTCACCGTCGACATCATTCAAGGCGACGCCGGCGGCGGCGCCGTCAACGCGCAAGCCAAGCTCATCGCCCTCGTCGCCGCCGGCACTGCACCGGACGCCTTCTGGACGCATGCGTACATCAGCCCAAATCTGCAGAAACTCAACCTGCTTGCCGACATCACCGCCTACCTCGCGGCGGACAAGGACATCAAGCTCACCGATTACTTCGAGTCCGCAACCAAGGATTACAGCGTCGCGGGGAAGCAATATGGGTTGCCCCGCGAGGCGACGACCTCAAACCTCGTCTATAACAAGGAGTTGTTCCAGAAGAACGGCGTGGCGTTTCCCGACGATTCGTGGACGTGGGAAACTTTCCTTGATGCCGCCAAGAAGATGACCAAGGGCGAGGGAGCCCAAGCGACATGGGGTACCGCGGGCTTCGCCGGAACCGGGTCCGCCCCGTATTACCCGTACATAAAGGTGTGGCAGGAGGGCGGCGACATCGTCGATGCCTCTCGCCTCAAGTTCACGCTCCAGCAGTCGCCGGGCGTCGATCAGATGCAGTGGATCGCCGACCTGATCACCAAGCACAAGGTCCACCCGTTTGGCGACACCTTCCCCGGGCAGAACATGGCCGAGGCGTGGACAACCGGTCGAATCGGCATGGTCGTGTCCATCTCCGTCTACTCGAACTTCAACAAGGCACAGTTTGAGTGGGACATCGCGCCAATCCCGAAGGGGAAGCAGCGCCTGACCCGCACCGCGTCGGCGGGACACTCGATGGCCGCCGCCGGCAAGAACAAGGACGCCGCTTGGGAGTTCCTGAAGTTTCTCGGCAGCAAGGCGGCGTATGAGCATTGGGCAAAGCTCGGCCTGACGATCCCCGTCCACAAGGATGTGGCCAGCAGCCCGCTCGTCCTGAAACCGGATGTCGCACCGAAGAACGCCAAGCTCGCCCTCGACGCTTTTGCCTACGCCAAGCCTGAGCCGATCAGCGGTGACTGGGGCAACGTCGGCAACGAAATCGCCAAGGCGATGGGTCCCGTCTACGAGGGCAAAGCCACCGCAAAGGACGCACTCACCGCAATCACCGGGACGGTCGAGTCGCTGCTCGCCAAAGTCCCGGATGCCCCTAAGGCGTAGCCAATCGCCGAAATCT
>CAILQO010000063.1 GCA_903836285.1 uncultured Chloroflexota bacterium | reverse complement strand
GGGGCGCAAGATTCGTGGGGGCTTCTCTCGTGCGGGGGGTTGGGGAGGGGGTTTCTCCAGCTGCAGGGGGGCCAGTACCCAGATGACGAACGCATCTCCGCATCAAGGCGCAGGAGTGTCCCAGAAGGCTGGTGTCCTCACGCGGCACGTCGTTCGCTGGCGGCCCGCGACTCCCGCCAGAACCACGGCGTCGCGATCAACCCGAGGTACAGCACATCCCCCGCAAGGTACAGGGCCAACTGGTACGTCGCCGCACCTGTCGCCCCCCAAGCGTGCACCAACCACGACCCCAACGGGTACGCCACCGCAAGCAGCGGCAGTTTCAGGAGCGCATTCGTCGCCACGCGCCCCGCGATCAGGTAGACCGACCCAAGGGCGACCGTCAACCCCTGCTTCGCCTGCAGCGCCCCAAGGACGGCCACCAGCACGACCGAGGGCAGGTACTCCTCGCCGTACACCCACCGGAAGACAGGCAGTGCCGCCAGCAGCCCCACCGCCGCGACCGCCGACGAGCCGCCCCACGCCAGCGAGGCCTTCCAGAACACGGCCCTGGTTGCCTCCACGCCGCCAGTGGCCATCTCCTGCGCGAGGCGCACGCTGATCGCCCGGCTCACGCCACCGTGCAGCGACGCCAGCAGCGTGAACACCTTGCCAGCGATGCCGAAGTACGCCGCCTCTTCCGGACCGGCGAAGCGACCGAGGAACAGGAGCGGCGTCTGCCCAATCAGCTGCGCCACGTTCTTGTCGACCGACGCGACCGCACTGAACCGGAAAAAGGTCCGCCACGGCACCGTGAGCGCCGCGCCGAGCAGCGAAGGCAGGTCAGGAAAGCCATCCTGGGTGACCGCCACGCGTCGGTACTGCCAACTCGCATGCGCCGCCGACAGCACCCCCCCGACCACTGTCCCCCAGAGCACCGCAGGGACTCCCCCCCCGGCGACGCCAACCAGCACGAAACCCACCGCGCATCCCCGGCCGACCAGCAGGTCCACGACCTCGACCGCAGACAGCACGGGCATGCGGCGCCCCGCTTGCAGCGCCGTCACCGCCGTCGTATACGCCACCGTCGGCAGGATCCCGACCGCAACGATCCGCGTCAGCGCGCCAAGCTCCGGCCGGTGCATGATGAGGTCGCCCGCCCACTCGCCCACCAGCAGGATCAGGGTGAGGACGGCAAGCCCGAGCGCGGCGCCAAACTTCAGCACGTACCCGGCACCCCGGGCAATCGCCTCGCGGTCCCGCGTTGCCACCGACTGCGCCAGCGGCACGACGAGGAACTGGCCAACGCCCATGTTCCCCACGAGGTTGAGGGTGGAGTGCAGCGACAGCACCAACAGGTACTCGCCGTAGCCGGTCACGCCAAGCACGCGCGCCGTGACCACGCTGAACCCAAATCCCAACACCCGTTGCAGCGCGTTGCTGGCTTGGAGCACCGCGACGTCCCGCACGAGCCGACGTCGCCGAATCTCCGCGACGACCGCCCCCGGGGGCCAAACCGGGATGCCCCGAACGATCACGAACCACCCCTCGCCTGTTTTGTTGTTCCACCGAATGCTCGTTCCTCGCCTTCCGTCTCTGGGCGCGGTGTCGCATGTCGTCGTTCCTCCTCCCTGCCGCGCCTGGGGGGTCGGGGTTGGGTCGGCAGCCCCTGTCCCGTCGCGACAGGGGCCGTATATGGGGCAAATCGACCACCCGACGAAGGAGGGTGGACGCTTTTGTTGGGGAGGGGGCTTCTGAGGACGTCCGCGTAGTGATCGCGCATCAGCCGGGCCGCATCCCGCCACGGTCGCACATGGGTTCGCGCCGCCTCGCCCATGGCCATGAGCCGGTCGCGTTCGCCGAGCAAGCCGATGGCCGCCGCCGCTGCGCCTGTCGCGTCGCCCGAGTCAACCAGCAGGCCGTTCGTGCCGGGTGCGATCGCGTCGCCTGCGCCGGAGTCGCGCGCACCAATCACCACCTTCCCGCACGCGTTTGCCTCCCAGTACACCAGCCCGAACCCATGAAACTGCTCGCCGTCATCTTCCGGCAGCAACCAGAACAGCTCGCACCCGTGATAGAGCGCCAGCAGCTCATCGTCGGCAACACGTCCCATCAGGTGGACAGCCCCCTCGAGGCCCAGGTACGAGATCCGCGACTGCAGCTCCGCAAGGAACGCCGGGTCATCGGTCCCGCCGGCGATCCGGTACTCCAGTGTCGGGAACCGTGCACGAACCCGGGCAAACGCCTCGAGGGTCGTCGCGTACCCGTTCCGCCGCTTCACCGGCCCGACGCTCAGGAGGTACGGCGACGTGTCCGCTCCCGGGCGCCACGCGTGCCCGATGGCACCGGGGACTGTCGCAAACGCCTCATGCTCGACGCCCTCCGGCACTACCCTCACCTTTCCGGTGAACCGCGCAGGAAGGCGGGCACGGGTGTAGTTGCTGACGGCGATCAACCGGTCGGCACGCCGGTACGCGAACTCGTACCACCAGCGTGCCCCCGGTCGCCGGAAGGGCCGCACGGCGTACGTGCCGTGGATCGTGACGAGCAGGGGCCGACGCACCAGCAGCCCCGCGATGGCCGCCGGGACGGCGTACGGCTCGACAAGGCAGTGAACGACATCGCAATCCCGGCTCGCCCGCGCGATGGTGGCAACGTTCGAGGCGACCAGCCGTGACAGGCGCCGGGTTTCGCGAACGTATGACGTGACCGTCCCGTGGTGCGCGTGCGACCGCAAGTCTTCCTCGGTGCCGAGCGACCGGGGCGACAGGATTCGCACGTCGCAGCCGTCGTCCCGAAGGGCCCTCAGCAGCCCGACGGCGTACCGCCCCCAGCCGTAGTCCGGGGTCAGGCGGTCGGTGACCACCAGGACGCGCGGTTTCTCCATGCGACGGGAGGATATAGCCCCTCTCCCGCAGCAACGGGGGCCGGGGTTGGTGAGGGAGCGTCTCTGGAGGGGGCTTCCCTGGAGGCTTGGGGGTGGGACTCTCCCGCCCTACCGCTTGCGCGTGCCAACGTTCAGCAACCACGCCGCGAGAATGACGAGCGACGCCGCAGTGACCGCGCGCGCGGTTGCCCACCCGTCAGGCGCATACGCCATCGCCACGACGTGCGCCCCTCCAGGAACGAACACGCCGCGAAACGCCACGTTCGCCGTGACAATCGGCGCGCGCTTGCCGTCGACGGTGGCGGTCCACCCCGGTGCCATCGCGTCCAGGACCACGACGACGGTCGGTGCAGGTGCGTCCACCTCGATCGTGATTGCATCACTCTCGTCGCGGGTCACGCGAACCGGCACGGGGACTGGGTTCTCTGCCCCGCCGGCCCCCCCTGACCCGGTCGGCATCGTCAGGACGGCACGCGGCGGACCCGCCGGATCGTACGACTCCTCGCGCCTCACTGCGTCCCCCGGGGTGCGGGCCACGTCCCAACCAGTGGTGGCAAAAACGCGGGGCCATGGGCGCACAAGCCGGTGCAGGTCAACCGGTGGCGCAAGGCCCGCCGCGGGCATGATCCCGGCGTCGATCACCACGCCCTCCGGTGCGTCAACCGGCGCATGGGTCGTCGCGGTTACAACCGCACTCACCCCAGACGCCGCGAGGACGCCCCACCGGCGCGCGATCACCTCACGCCGGATGCGCAAGCCGCTCGATGCCAGCGACGGCGCGTCACTCGTCAAGGACGGTGATCGTTCGCTCCCGATGGCCGCCGCGAGGATCGCCTGTTCGCGCGTCAGGAGGTTCTCGTACCCGTCAATCGACGTCAGCCGGGCCACGCGCGCGTCCCGGTTGCCGTCCTCGACCGCGATGCCCATCGCGAGGTTCGGCGCGAGCAGGCGAACGAGGAGCTGGTACGAGATCGCGTCCGTCTCGGCGTCCGTGTCCCCGCGCGCGACCGACTGCGTGCGCATCCCAAAGTCCGTTGCCAAGGGGAGCCAGCTCAGGAAACGGGCAGGCTCACCGGGAGCGGCGGTCGCCGCCACCTTTGCAACCGCGTCGAACGTGCTCTCGCGCGCCAGCACCACGTCCGTTGACGACACCACCGGCAGGCGCACCTGCCCGTAGACCGCCAGTGGCGCGAAGGTGAGGAGGGTCGCCAGCACCGTGGCGTCGGCGCGTCCACGACCCCAAGCCCACCACCATCCCGCACCAACCAGCGCAAGCAACGGCGTCGCCACGGCCGGGTCGAGCACATTGATCGCCTCACCAATGCGCCGCCACCCAGCTTCGAACCGCGCCCGGTAAAACTCGGGTGGGTAGTCGGCGCGGGGGTCGATCGCCGCGCTGAGCACCCGTGAACCCACGTCGACGCGTGCTTCCGCGAGCGGCCGGAGCACGGGTTCCTGACTCACGAACGCCCACGACGCCGCGCCGAACAGCAGCGTCACCGCGCAGGCCAGGCCAAACCACCACGTCGTGCCGACGGTCTCGAACCGGGGCGTTTTCGGCCCGAACCGGCCACGCAGCCGGAGCCGTTCGCGCAACCCGCGGCGCATCGCCCTTGCCGGACGCACCGGGCGTTGCGGTGAGCGCGCCTCGTCAATCGCCAGCCGCATCCCGAACGGGCCAAGCACCGACACCGCGGTGACCGTCCACAACAGGAACCGCGAAGGGTCACGGAACACGCTGATCAGCGGCGCGCCGCCGAGCCACGACGTCACGGCGACGTGCTGCCCGACCCCTAGCAGGATGCCGGCGAGCCCCAGCGCAGCGAGCCACGGCAGGCGGCCAACGCTCCCGTCAGAGACCGGCACGATGGCCCGCCCGGCCCCGGGGTCTGGCGCGGGAGCGCCACTGTGTCGTCGAGCCAGCGTCGCGGGGATGTTGCGCGCCGACACGCGCCGCGCCAATCGCCGCCACCGCACCACGGCAAACACGGCCAGGCCAAGAGGCAACGGCCCAACGTAGGCGGCCCAGTGCGGCGCCAGCACTCGCGTCAGCTGGAGCGACGGGAAGAAGAACCCCGCCAGCAGGTCAAGCGGGTGCGCCGAACCGAGTGCGCGCGCAACAGCGGTCAGCCCCCCCTGTCGCACGGAGGCGTCGAGCAGGTCAAGCGTCGGCAGGATCCGAACCGACGCCACCCCGACCCCAGCGCATCCCGCCCCGAGCAGCACCAGCAGCGCGAAGCGCCGGGCGACATCTCGCGACCGCACGAGCGCGACGGCAGCCCACCCAACGGCAGGAAGAGCGGCGACGATCGTCACTTGGGGGTGTCCGCCGAGCAATCCCAAGGCGATGATGATTCCACCGATCGGAGGTGCCAGCGGATGCCAGTCAACCGTGCGCGCCACCACCCAGAGCAGGGCAGGTGCCACCCAGTACGACCCCGCCTGGTTCAGCAGCGGCGCGCCGCCGATGACCAGCAGGGAATGCGAGAAGATCAGCCCTGCGACCGTCGCCTCGGTTCGCGATGCCTCCCAACTTCGCGCCAAGCCATAGGTCGCCAACCCCGCCAATGCCACGTGGAACGCGACGGCGACGTAGTACCCGGCGTGTGCCCCAAGGGCCAACAGCGGCAACCACACAAGGGGCGAGAACCACCCATATTCCGAGAACGCGAGCGGGAACCCGCCCGAGAACGCACTCGTCCACAGAGGGACCTCGCCCCGACGCAGCCCGTCTGCGAGCAGCGCATGGACCGGTCGGTACGCGAGGAAGACATCGGCGTTGGCAAGCTCGTCGCCGAGCACGAACCGGCCGAACGTCACAAACGGCAGCACAAACAGCAGGAAGGGCCCGAACGGCAGCACCTCCCGGCCACCACCGGTCTCGCCGCCGGAGGAGCGGCTCATCCGACGCCCCCGTCACGTGCAGGGCACGCGCCGTACTCCCCTCTCCCGATCCTCCTACGGAAGCGACACGCCGTACTGCAACGGGGGCGGGTGGATAGCTGCTCTCCCGTCGCAACGGTGGAGGGGATGGGGAGGGGGTTCTCCAGCTGCCGGGGGAGTGGGCTTCTCTGGGGGCTTTGTGCGGGGGATTGGAGGTGGGACTGCGCGGGCAGGGCGGTGGGGGTCGAGTGCTCGGGTAACGACGGCGAGTGCTCGGGTAACGAAGGCACCCCCGCCCGGGGCTGTTCACTGCGGTTCTGACCGCTGGCCCATGCGTCGCGCACGATGGGCCTCCCTCCGGGCGCAACGGTGGATCGGCGGGGGGTGCGACGACGCCACTTACCCATCGAGGCGGTAGGCGACCTC
Source organism: uncultured Chloroflexota bacterium (assembly GCA_903836285.1). Classification (GTDB taxonomy): domain Bacteria; phylum Chloroflexota; class UBA11872; order UBA12225; family UBA12225; genus CAILQO01. The sequence continues at coordinate 12,962 of CAILQO010000063.1, read as the reverse complement.
CAGCGTCCCATCGTTCGTCCCGTCTCCCGGCCGGCGCCTGTCACCACCGGGGATGGATCGGTCGCCTGCCACCGAGGGTGACGTCGCCCACCCGGGACGCGGCCGCACCTTGGTGCGCACCGCCGCCCCGCCTTGCCAAACGTGCCACCCCGTGCCGGGTTCTTCCGGCGGCCGTCCATGCGACACGCCCCCATCTGGCCGGACACGAACGTGGGTGGCGCCGACGGGCAGGTTCACCGTGACGATCACCGCACCGAACGAATGCCCCGCCCACACCGCGTCCTCGGATGACGAAGCGCGAGAGGGGTGCCCCGCATGGCCCACCTCCACCCGCTCCACCACCTGCACACCCGCGTCATCGACCTCGACACGCCGGACGATCCGGATGCCACGCACCCACGCCGGCACATGCCCGTCTCTGCGCGCCGGCTCGACACAGCCAGACCACCACACGCTCGGTGAACCGGGCGGCGGCGAGCACCCCACCGTGGCGTCGGGGGCGACCGATACCGCCCAGTGGGCCGTCGCCACGTCGTCGATGGCCTCGATAAGCGGCCGGGCGACGGTGCGCCAGGCCTGGACCCCCACGCCCATCGCCAACCGCGCGGCGGCGACTGGATGTCCGTGGCGCACGTGGCGCACCACCGAACGCGCCAGCACTCGCAGGTTGAACGCCAGCTGCCGCCATTCCCGGCCGGGACGATTCGCCTCGAGGTAGCGCCTTGCCCCGGCGACGGCCGAACGCACGCGCCCGATTGCCCCCAGCGAAGCCAATCGCACGGTCACGCTCCCCGGCGTGTCCGCACCATCCCGCCATGCCAACGCCCCCGTGTGCGTCGCCAAGACCGTACCCCCGCCGATTGCGCCACCCCACTGGCTGTTGCACGGCGCCTTGGCAACGCGCACGATCGCAAGCGCACGCCCGGCGTCAAGTCGCACGATGCCAGCCGCGTCGAACCGCGTGACGGCACTGCGTGATGGCGACCGCGCTCCCCTCTCCAGTGTCAGCGGGGGAGGGGTTGGGGCGCGTACGCGGAGTACGAAGGCCTCTGGGGGCTTGGTGCGGGGGAGTGGGGGTGGGTCTCCGGGAGCAGTTCGCTCGGGCCAGAGGAACCCCACCGATCGTGCCACCCATGCGAGGTCGGCCACGTGGAAGTCTCGGCACACTGCGTCGGCCGCGTCGCCAATCGGCCACTCGCCGTCACCTGCTCGCACCGCACCAGCTGCGTCGATTCGTGCGCTCAGCGTTCGCCATGACGCCAGTGCCGCCTCGGCCAGGGTCGCGTCACCATGGTCGCGTGCTGCCCGCGCCAGTGCGTAGATGTCGTATGCGAGGCTCCCAGCTTCCTGCGTGGACGCCCAGAACCAGCGCTTGCCCTCGAGCGCGAGCGATTTCGTGCCGTCCGGGGCCCGCACCGCCATCAGGAACTCGACGCCCCGGCGAAGCGCCATCGACGCCCGCCCGTCAACATCGGCGGAAGGCACGTGCTCAATCGCATGCGTCAAGAACGCAAGGCAACGACCGTGGTAGTACACCGTCAGGTCAGCGACGCCCGGATGCGCGTGTGCCGACGACTGCTCGTAGCCCCAGCTCCCATCCGATCGCTGACGGTCCACGCCCGCCTCGACCGCCTGAACCACGGCACCCCGCCACCGGGCCTCGTCCGGGAAGACCGAGCAAGCATGGGCCAGACCCATCGCGCCCCAGAGCACCTGGTTCACAATCGCCTTCGACGCGACCGTCCCGGCGAGATACGACCCGGCACAGTCGCTGATGGCCCCCTCGACCGCCAGCCGTTCCGCGTCCGGCAGCTCCCTGAAGCGTGGGTGGAGCGCGAGCGTCGCGAGTGCGTCGACGCATTCGCCGGCATCGATCAGCGACGTCGATGCATTTCGCGGGTCAAGCCGTCCGGGCAGGAAGATCCGCCCGCCATGCTCCGGGTCGACGCCGAGGCGCGAAACGACCCAGCGGGCGCGCGTCGTGGCACGTCGCCATGCCACCTCGGCCTGCGCGGAATCCTCGCTGAGGGCGGCGGGCGCACCGCCCATTCCGGTGCCCCCACCGACACTGCTCACCGCACGAGCATCGCCGCGGGGTGGGATCCATCCGGGGTGGAGCGCGTCGTGCGCCGCGAGGTCGAGGATGATCGACCGCGCGAGCTTTCCCGTGTGCGCCACGCCGTGGGCCTCACAAGCCGGTGCCGCGCGATCAGTCGCTGCCACGGGCGCGTTCGGGTGCGCGGTGACTGCGACGAAACGGTCACGATGCAGCCACGTCGCCGCCCGCTGGAGCGTCGCCACCACGTCCCCCGCGCCCGTCCCAACCAACGAGGCGGCGAAGGATGCGTGGGGCCTAGCCCCTGACCGGCGCGTCACTTGACGGCAGTGAGGAACCGGATGCGGTTGAACGGGGCCAGCACCGAGTGAAGCGGGCGGGACAGGTCGTGCACGAGGCCAAGCCATCGGGCGAGGGGGACCATGCGCCGCGAAAGCGCTCGCACCCGGTGGCGTGCCTCGTCCGGCGGGGGCATTGGGAACGCCCCGTGCCGATGCTCAATGCGAAAACCTGCCTCATGCACGAGCCCGTCAACCGCTTCGGGGGCCAACGCCTCAAACGGCCCGAGCGATGGGTCCGCATGCAGTGCATATTGCACGTCACGGCGGCCCAACGCCCAACGAATCCAGCGGAACACCTCGAAATATGACCGCACGTTCATGTGCGCCACAACGAGCGTGCCACCCGGCTTCAGCACGCGGTACGCCTCGCGCAACAGGCGCCGCCGCTCGTCCGGCGGGAGGTTCTCCAACCGGAAGACCACGGTGGCGGCATCCGCGGACGCACTTGGCACGTCCGACGGGACACCCTCGCCCTCAATGGCGTACGCATGAAACGCCGCCGGGCGGGGCATGCGTCGGTGCACGAAGTCGGCAACCTGCGTGCCCAGCTCCACGAACGACAGCGTCGCCTTCGGAACCTCGGCGGCCATCGCCTCGAGGTACAGGCCTGTGCACGGGAGCAGGTCGACGACGACCTTGCCCGCGGCATCGACGCCCGCTCGCCGGAGCGCATGGCCGAGGTAGCCACGCACCGCCCGGTACTCGGACGGGATCGGCTTGTTGTAGCGCGGGCCAGCACGGATGCGCGCCTGGTGGTAATCGGCCACCTGCGCCAGGGTCCAGTGCGTCGGGCGCCACGCCGAGGGCAGGATCGGCTTCTTCGTCAGGTCGTACTTCTGCCAATGGATCAGGTGCGATGGGTCGCGCCGCGCCGGGGCACCGGGCGCCTCATCCGGGTAGCCGAAGAGCGTCGTCGAGAGCACCTCAACATCGGGAGGCATCTCGATGATCTCGCGCAGCAGCGTGCGATCGGTGATCGTGGCCTGCCAGAACCCACCGAGGCCAAGCGAGTGCGCCCGCAACAGCATGTTCATCACCGCCGCGGCGGCGCTCTGGATGTTGGCGTACGACCCCTGCGAGAAGCGCGAGTTGTAGCAAATGAAGATGACGATCTGGGCCGTATCCGCGTGCGGGACGGCCGGCCCGAGGCGTTGCCGGGTCTCGTGATCCGTGATGACCACGAAGTCCCACAGCTGCATGTTGCACGCCGACGGGGCCCAGAGCGCGCACTCCAGGAGTTCGTTCACGACCTCAGGGGCAACTGGCCGATCGGTCCACTTCCGGATCGTGCGCCTCGTGCGGATCGCCGTGGGCACGTCCATGCCGTCGAGCGCACTGGCCATCGCTGCCGGCAGGTCGGTGACCGGTGCCCCATCGTCGGCGGGATCACCGTCCCCAATCGCCCCCTCGTCGTCCAGGGCATCCGCCTCATCGACGTGCGGAGCGCGTGTCGTCGTCATCGTGGAGCATTGTCGCACGTCACCCATGCGCAGGATGCGTGCGCGCTCCTCCCTCCGGCTAGCTCCGCCGACCCACAACCCGGGCCGGCACCCCGGCGACGACCGCTCCCGATTGCACGTCTCGCGTGACCACTGCGCGGATCGCAACGACCGCACCATCGCCGATCGTCACTCCGGGCAGGATCACCACGTCGTTGTAGATCATCACGTCGTCGCCGATCACCACCGATGCCGACGTCACCGGCGCCTCGAGCACCGGCACCGAGCGGCGCGAGACGTCATGCGCATGCGTGAACACCTGCGCCCGGCGCCCCACGTGCGTGCGCCTCCCGACCGTCACCGACGCCGTGCAGTCGACCTGCGTGTCCGACAACACGACCGAACCCGGCCCGAGCGTGAAGGCCCCGGATCGCTCACCGACCTCCGCGATCCCGATCCGCACCCGGTCGCGCACCTCGGAGCGGTCGCCGAGCGAGACGGTCACGCGCCGGTCGAGATGCACCCGTTCGTGCACGACCACCCCGTCGCCGACACGCACGCCGGACCGTTGCAGTGCCACGCGTCGCGCCTCGCACAGTGCCCGCCACCACGGGTCCACACGGTGGAGGTCCGGCACCGCCAGGAGCGCGCGCGCCAGCAAGAGCGCCGTCCGGTTCATCGTCACCCCTCTCCCGTCGCAACGGGGGCCGTATACGGGGACGTCTCGCCCCTCTCCCGTTTTCATTCGCCCACCGTATGCTCGTTCCTTTCGCCTTCCGTCTCTGGGCGCGGTGTCGCATGTCCTCGTTGCTCGTCCCTGCCGCGCCATGGGGGCGGGGTTGGGTCGGGCGTACTCTCGCGCGCCTTCACCCCTTGCGAGCCGGTCCAGCAAGCCGTCACCGTGCCACCCCCTCGACGAACACCCGGATCGCCGTGGCGCGTGCGTCCCACGTGCTTCCCTGCACCCATAACCGGCCCAATGCACCGATGCGTTGCGCAAGCACCGGTACGGCGAGCAGCCCAGCGATCCCATCGCCAAGCGCCTCCGGGTCGTCCGGCCTGACAAGGACCGCCGTCTCGCCATCGGTCACCACCTCGCGTACCGCCGGGACGTCGCTTGCCACAATCGGGCATCCGGCGGCCAGGTACTCGTACAGCTTCAGCGGCGAGGTGTACCGCGACCCGATCACCGAGGTGCCCGAGTTCGGCAGGACAGCAATGTCCGCCGCCGCCAGCCACGTCGGCACCTCCGAGGGGGCGACATGCCCAACCACGTGCACCCCCTCGAGGCGTTCCGACGCGACAAACGCGCGGAAGGACCCGACGTCCGCGGGCGTCCCCCCGACGATCGCGATGCGGGCCCCCGGTCGGCGCGCCCGCAGCGATGCCGATGCACGGGCCAGCACATGCGCACCCTTCCACGGGTACAGGTGCCCCGTGTAGACGACCAGCTCGCCCGTCCCGTCCGCCCCGATGATGCCCGGATGTGCCGACGCAATGGCGCGCCGCGCACTGCTGCGATCAGGCACGTCCGCGAATCGCTCCCCCGCCACCGCGTCGGGCGCAACCAGCACGCGCCCCGCAGGTACACCCATCGCCAGGAGGTCGGTGCGCAACCCCTTCGAGATCGCCACGATCCCAGCGAAGCGTGGCAACGCACGGCGCAGCCACTCACGTGAACGGCCGCGTTCCGGCAGGTCGTGCGCCTCCCAGATCACCGGCCGACCACGCACCACCGCCGACGCCGCGGCGAGGACTGCCCAGTCGCGCCCATAGATCACCCGGCAGTCCCGCGACACGGCGAGGTGCGCGACCGCCACGACCGCGAACGACGCGACCTGCATCCCAAACGCGAGTGCCGGGAAGGGCGCGCGGTTCAGCAGCGGCGTGTCGATGGTGACAAGCTTGACCAGGTCCACGACCGGCAGGGCGCGCCGCCGGACCGGTCCGCGCAGCCCGTACATCGCCTGTGGGTCCGCAGCGTCCAGGCCGTCAAGGTTCGCCCGCGCCGGATGGATGAGCTCGACCTCCACGCCGGTCGCACCGAACGCATCGACCATCTGCGCGATCTGGAACGCCTGCGCCTTCTCGCTCGGGAACCGCGTGTTTGCCACGTACACCCATTGCGCGTCACCCCTATCCCGTGTCGCTTCGGGGGATTGGGCAGAGGTCGTACTCGCCCTTCCATCGCCATGTCGCGCGGTGTCGCGTGTCGTCGTTCCTCCTCCCTGCCGCGCGGCGTTTTCATTCGCCCACCGTATGCTCGTTCCTCGCCTGCTGGGGGGGCGGGGTTGGGGAGGGGGAACTCCGGGGGCAGGGGGAGGGGCAACCCTGGGCTTTGGGTTGTGGTGAGGCCCGTCGGAGGTGCTTCGGGCGGTTGGTAGGCCCGCCGTCGCCGCCCACAGTCCCACGAGCGATGCCACCGACTCATCGCGAGCGAACCGCGACGCCACGTGCACCCGCGCCGCCGCACCCATCGATGCTCGCCGCGAACGGTCACCAAGCACGGCAAGCAACGCCTGCGCCACCGCCGCGACATCGCCAACCGGGGCAATCAACCCGGTGACGCCGGACACGAGCGTGTCATCCACCCCGGCAACGTCGGTCGAGACGACCGGCACGCCCGCCGCGCCCGCCTCGAGGGTCACCAGGCTCGTCCCCTCGTACCACGACGTGAGGGCGTACACGTCCGCCGCTGCCATCACCGACGGTCCTCGCGCGCCATCGACTGCGCCGACGAAGCGAACCGCACCGGCAATCCCCAGTCGTCGTGCCAGCGCCTCAAGGTCGGCACGGCACGGACCGTCGCCCGCGATGGCCACCCGCGCGCCCGGACGCTTCGCAACCACCCGCGCCATCGAGCGCAGCAGCGTCTCATGGTCCTTCGATGCGACAAGCCGCGCCATCGACAGCACGAGCCCATCACCACCCGACGCACGCACCCACCCGCGCAGGTCGGCATCGGGCAACGCATCCGCGAAGCGCGCCAGGTCGACCGCGACCGGCGCCACCACGACATCACCCGGTTCGCCAGTCCGGGGGCCGGGCGCGCCTCCCCGCCACGCGGCGTACAGGTTTCGCTCGCGTGTCGTGCCGGTCCGCACGGTGTCGGCCGCCCGCACGATCCGTCGCGCCACCGGCAGGAAGTACCGCTGCTCGCGCCGCTCACGCGCCCACCACGGGTTCCCGGCGAAGTCGAAGTGCACTTGCACATTCAACGGACGCCGTGCGAGCCGTGCAATCGCCAGCCCCGCAACGCCCGTGGCGAACGGGTCCTGCGCCGAGACGACGTCAACGCCATGCCTCCACGCCAGACGCACCCCGCTGGCGATCGCATCCGGAACGAACGCCAGGCGATGGCGCGAGCGGGTCGGGTAGGCCCACGCATTCGGGCCAAGCTGAACCCGTTGCGGGTACGTCGTCCCGTCTGGCGACCTGCGCCCCGTCTTGACGATCACGTGCAACGCGCGCAGGTGGCCGGCGTACGCCACGTGCCTCGCCACGGTGTCACCGATGGCGGCGGTCCCCGGCGGGCGCACCAGCGACGCGTCGAGGCTGATCACCAGCACCGACGGCACCCGGGCGGTCACGCAACCTCCCGGAACACCTGAGCGATCCCCGCCGCGAAATGGTCGGTGGTCCGTCCCGACCGCACGTGCGCCTGCCCTGCACGGGCCTGGTCGGCGGCCGACGTGGCTGTGGCGCGGTCGGGCGCCATCGCCTCGTTGATCGCCAACCGCAACGCCGCAACATCGCCCGCCGGGACCGTCGTCACGTGCACGCCAGGGGTCACATACTCCGGAACCGACGCGCGGGCCGTCACCACGACCGGGCGCCCCATCGCGAGGGCATCAAGCGTCACCAGCGTGCCGGAGCAATCAGACCCAACGGGATCACCGTCCCCGCGCGTCGGCACCACGACGACCGTCGCGCGGCCGTACAGCTCACGCAGCGTCGCCGGCGGCACGTCGAAGCGCACGTCCACTCCCGCTGGCAGCGTCACGCCGTCAAGGTTCGCGCGGCTGCACACCACCACCGCGCGATGCCCGGTGCCAGCCAGCGCCTCGGCAAGCGTCCGGTAGTCGCGCGCCGCATCGCGTCCGGCGGCGAGAACGTAGCCCCGCTCCCGTGTCGCTTCGAGGGATTGGGCAGAGGTAGTACTCGCCCTTCCATCGCCATGTCGCGCGGTGTCGCATGTCGTCGTTCCTCCTCCCTGCCGCGCGGCGTTTTCATTCGCCCACCGTATGCTCGTTCCTCGCCTGGTGGGGGGGCGGGGTTGGGGAGGGGGAACTCCGGGGGCAGGGGGGAGGGGCAACCCTGGGCTTTGGGTTGTGGTGAGGCCCGTCGTAGGGGCTAGGGAGGTGGGGCCCGTCGGAAGTGGCGGCACTCGTCGGAGCGCCCGCGAGTTCCGGCGAGAAGAACCGTGCATCGGTCCCGTTCAGCACGACCGGCAGCCGTGACGCAGGCAGCCCCAACCGGCGCATCAGGAACGCCTGCTGGTCCGCGGACACGCAAACGATGCGATCAGCCAGGCGCGCCGCGCCCGCGATGACCCCCGCCCGCGGCCCACCTCGGCGCAGCAAGTTCGTCAACGTCATGTTGAGCCACACCATGCGCGGCCGGCGCGCGGCGGGAATCAGTCGCGACGCGAACAGCAGCGGCCAGCCCCCGGTGAGGAACACGACGTCCCGCCCAACGAAGTGGGGCAACGTGCGCAACTGCACGGCATCCGGGCCGAGGCGCCCAACCGCCGCCATCGCCGCGCGCCCAATCCGGCCGAACGTGGGTTCATGGAAGTCAACCGCCACCGGCGACGGCGCCTCCCACCGGGCAACCCCGTGATTCGGGTCGGCCCGCAACTGGTTGAGGCCAAACAGCAGCGTGTCCGGGTCAGTTCCCGCGGCGACCCCTGCAAGCAACCGTCGCTTCCGGGCGGTGAATACGTACAGGACCTCAATCGGTGCGACCATCACCCGACCCCCTGGATCGCCGCCGCCACGCGATCCGCCCAGTGGTCGAGTGAGTGGCCGGACACGACCGCTGCGCGCAATGCGCGTCCCGCCGCGCTGCGCCGTTCCGTCGACCAAGCCAGGACCTCGCGCACCCGCGCCACGAATGCCTCATCGTCCCCATCAGGGACCGATAACCCGGGCACGGCATCCAGGATCGCCTGCGAGGACGGCGCCGAACTGACGACCAGCGTGCCGCACGCCGCTGCCTCAAGGACGACCTTGTCGAGGCTTCCCGTCCGGCTCGCGTGCGCCAGCACCCACGCGCGGCGGTACAGCTGCGGCATCTCGGCAAACGGCACGTCGCCCCCGAAGGTGACCCTGCCCACCCCTCTCCTGTCGCCACCGGGGAGGCTTGGTGCGGGGGATTGGGGGTGGTTTCTCTCGGCGGGGGAGGGGTTCAGGTAGCCCCTCTCCCGTCGCAACGGGGGAGGGGTTGGGGAGGGGGCTTCTCCGGGGGAGGGATAAAGGGGGGGGGCGTTGAGGGCGTAGGGGGCGCTGTAGGCCAGCCCCACCAGATGTTCCCGATACGCCACGTCGGCGGCGTGCAGCGGCGACCCTGCGATCACCAGGCGCGATCCCTCCGGGCCACCTGCCACGGCCTGTATCGCCAGTTCGTGCCGCTTCACCGGCGACAGGCGCCCGGCGGACAAGACCAACCCCGGTTCCGCGGCGCCGGAAGCCGGTACGTGACGACCGGTGTCGATGCCGTGACCAGTGACGCGCACCTTCCCGTCGATCCCGGGCCCGGCAAGCGGGAAGCTGTCTCGCGTCGGGGTGACCACGCGGTCCACGAACGGCATCGCGAAGCGCAGCGCCCGACCCGCCGTCCCATGCGCGTACCAGAGCACGATCGGGACGCCCGCAAGCCGCGCCACCGGCGCCGCGAGCAGTGCGTATCGGGGCACCATGTGCACGAAGATCACCCGCGCGCGCCGCGCCGCCCGTGCCAGCGACGCCACAAGCATCGCGCCTTGGCCAACGCGCCCAACGCCGCGATCCTTGCCCATTGAAGCCACCCGGAGCGGCGTACGCGCGCGCGGGAGCAGCAACGGCGCCCCCGGCCCGCGTTGGGCGATCACGTCCACCCCGGGGAACCGCGAACCGAGGGCCTGCACCCAATCCGCGGTGACACCAAGCAGGGTCTCGCCTGGGTCATATGCCTGCGTCACGAACACGACGCGGTCACGACCAGCAGGTCGAATACGGTTCACGATGGTCGTAACGCCGCGCGGGCCCGTGCAACACCCTATGCCTGAGAGACGGCCGTGCCGGGGGCCGGGCGGACACCGGCAGCCTCCTCAAGGGTGCGTGCAGTCTGCTCAACCAGCACGGGCCAGCGGTATGCGCGAACGTCCTCCATCGCACGTGCGCGAAGCCGCTCCGCAAGCGCACCGTCACCGACAAGTCGCGCCATCGCCCGCGCGATCCCATCACGATCGTCAACGGCAAACAGCAGCCCGTTCTCACCGTCGCGGATCACCTCAGGGTTTCCACCGATCGCCGACACGGCCGCCGGCGCACCCGCTGCCATTGCCTCCAGGAGCACGTGCGACAACCCCTCATAGCGGGTGTTCAGCACGAACGCGTCGGCTGCGCGCAGGAAGCGCTGCGTGTCGTCGTGCGATCGACCACCAACGAGGATGACCCTCCGCGATAGGCCTTCACGCTCGACGATGGTCGTCAGCCGACCCATCTCCGGCCCATCGCCAACGACCACCAAGGTCACCGCCGGAGGGAAGTGCAGCACCATCCGGATCAGGACATCCAGGTTCTTCCACGGGTAGAGGCGGGCGACCGTCACCGCGTACGGACCGGCACGCCCAAGCTCGCCACGTACCCACGCGCGCGCCTCAACGCGTTCCGCCTCCGTCGCGACATGCGTCGTGAGGGCATTCGTCACCACACGTACCGCCTCGCGCCGCACGCCCCACCCCTGAACGATCACCCCGAGGAACTGGCTTGGCACGATCAGGCGGGTCACCCGGCGCGCAAACCATCGCACCATCGCCCGCACCGAACTCACCGTGAAGCCGTACGCCGCGTCCTGGAAGCGTTCGATCCCGTCGTCGGTCAGGCCCTGACGGATCGCGTACTCCCAGGCGTTGTCGCCCACGATCTTCAGGACAACTGGGCGCCGCAACAGCCACCCGAAGAGGACAGCCACCATCTCCGGCCCGGCGAGGCCCTGCACATAGATGCAGTCGGCGCGCCACGCCGCGCGGACCATCATCAGCACAGCGACCACAAGGCGAATGGGCAGCGACAGCCCGCGCGAAACGCGATGCACCGGAAACGGGAATGCGCCCCGATCGCTGCGCGCATCATGGCCGGGCGGGGCACCGCCAACAACCGTGACGCCATGTCCCCGTGCCTGCAACTCGCGAGCGATCCGGGGCACGTACGTCGCCGGGCCACCGATGTCCGGCGGGAACAGGTTGCTGACGATGACGACGCGCACTCACCCATTATCCCCCGCGTACTCCCCCGTAGGTATCCAGTACGGCGTGCGCCTCCGTAGGAGGATGTATTCGCCCGTCGCAACGGGGGAGGGGTTGGGGAGGGGGTTTTCTCTCTCCGGGCTGGGTGGCCTTCTCTCGTCGGCCCTTACGGCGCAATCCCCACGGGCGCCCACGTGGCCGGCTGGTTCAGGCGAATGAAGTACCCGCGCCCCGCCACCAGCGTGAAGTTATTCGGCGGGATCCCGCAGCGGTGGCCGACCCACCCGCCGGCGACCCACTGGTCAAGTTCGACGACCGTGCCGGCCGTGACGGCGTTCAGCGCCGTGCACGTTGCTTTCGCCTCAGACGCCGGCGAACCGGTCGCCGATGCCCCCACGAGGTTCCACCCGGCCCCGAGGGATAGCGGGGTCGCGGTTGTCGAGAGCGCCCCGCGATAGGTCCACGTTGCAGGCAACGACGCACGCACGAAGTAGCCCGGGCCAACGTCAAGCGAAAAATTGTTTGGCGGCACCCCGCAACGATGCCCTTCCCAACCACCGGCCACCCAGCGGTCAACCTCAACGACCGTACCTGGCTGCACGCCGTTCACTGCCGAGCAGAGGCCCGCTGCCTTCGTCGCCGTGGATGGCGTCGCGCGCAGGGCCACGAGGTTCCACCCAGCCTGGAGCGGCATCGTGATGTCGTCGACCATCTTGAGGGTGAGCGTCCCGGTGCGCCCGCCCGCGAGCGATACGGTGCCGGAAGCCAACCCGTCCGCGCCGCCGTCGACCGACACCGTCAGTGTGGTCGCGTCGGTCAGCGCAAACGGCGCGTCGAGGGTGGCGGTCCGCAGGCCACCAAGGTCGATCACCCAGTAGCCAGCGTCAGCGGCGACCATCACCGACGTCAGCGGTGCACTGGTGCCTGCGGCACTGGTTGCGGTCAACGTGACGATTGCCCCGTCCGGCACGCCTCCGTCGCGCTTCGTCACGGTGCCGTACGCCACGTCCGGCGACGTCAGGCCGAGCGTCGCACCGGTCGTGACAGCGTAATGGGTCCCACCGGACGAGTCGGTCGTTGCGCCTGACACGACGTCGAACCGGTAGGTGGTGGCGGGGGACACGCCGGAGACCGTCACAGAGTGCACGGTTGACTGCACGGTGTCGCCGCGACGATCGCCAGCGACCGAGGTCAGCGTCGAGGCGCCATCCGGTCCCCAGCGCACCTGTCCATCGGTGGCAACGTCGGTCACCCACGTCACGGTGAATGCGATGTCCCGGACATTCGAGACGCGTACCGACCTGATCACCGCGGCCGGGAGGGCTTGCGCGTGCGCGACACCGGCTGGTGGCCCGAACACGCCAGTCGCGATCGCGAGCAGGCCAGCCATGACCCAAAGTCGATGCATCACTCGCAAAGCCACGCTTTTCGTTATCCGTTGCGCAGCGCCGTTGTACGAGGTCGTATCCGCGCGTGGCAACCGGAGAGGGGGCGCAGGGGGCGCAACGGTGACGCGGAAGGCGAAGGCTTCTCTGGCTTGCTCGCCCCGGGCTTCACGGGTGGCGCCCCGCGGGGCCCGGGCGCGAAGGGGCAACTCTCGGCATTGCATGGTGGCATCCCACTGTACAAGGGTGACACCATGCGTCGATGTCGGCAACGCCCAAGCGGCTAAGCGG